>JBDSKT010000145.1:0-14701 GCA_039916765.1 Sphingomonas sp. | reverse complement strand
CACCGCGATCTGCCTTGCGTCGATGGCGGGCGTGCTGGTGCGTCCCTGGCGACTGCCAGAAGCGGTTTGGTCCTGTGTCGGTGCCGCAATCCTGGTTGCGGCCGGCCTCGTCACGGCACCTGTTGCTTTTGCGGCGGTGCTTAGGGGCGGGGACGTCTATTTGTTTCTCACCGGCATGATGCTGTTGTCGGAACTAGCGCGACGCGAGGGGTTGTTCGACTGGCTCGCCGCGCATGCCGTGGGATGGGCGCGGCAGTCACCGGCCAGGCTGTTCGCCTTCGTTTACGCGATAGGCGTCGCGGTCACTACATTCCTGTCGAATGACGCCACGGCGGTGGTGCTTACCCCGGCGGTTTATGCCGTGGCTCGCAAGGCGGAAACCGACCCGGTTCCCGCGCTGTTCGCCTGCGCACTGGTCGCCAACGCGGCGAGCTTCGTGCTGCCGATTTCAAACCCGGCCAATCTCGTCCTGTACGGCGGTCACATGCCTCCCTTGGCCGATTGGTTGCGAGCCTTCGCCTTGCCTTCGGTCGCGGCGATCTCGGTTACGTTTTTGATGTTGCGGTTGGTCGAGCGCCGCCGTCCGGGCGGCACTTGCAGGGACAAGGTGGAGGCAATGCCGCTGTCAGCCGGCGGCGCCATTTCCCTTGGCGGAATCGTGGCGACCGGCATCGGGTTGCTCGTCGTCTCTCTGTTCGATTGCCCGCTGGGCTTGCCGACCTTCCTTGCGGGCGCCGCCACCGCCTCGATATTGTTCGCGCGCCGCCCCGCCGCCGTGGGCGACACTCTGCGTTCGGTGCCGTGGAGCGTTCTGCCCTTGGTGGCCGGGCTGTTCATCCTCGTGGCGGGGCTGGAGCGTACCGGCCTGATCGGCACCCTGGCGGGCACACTGCATCGTGGCGCGTCACCGATCGTTACGGCGGCGATTTCCGGCACTGCGCTCGCCTTCGTATCCAACTTGGTCAACAATCTTCCCGCGGGGCTCGTCGCGAGCAGCGTCATCGTTCAAGCGCACCCGCCGCACCTGGTCACCGACGCGCTTCTGATCGGGGTCGATCTTGGGCCCAACTTGTCGATCACTGGCAGCCTCGCGACAATCCTGTGGCTGACCGCGATCCGCCGCGAAGGCGAGGACATGACGTTCTGGCGTTTCCTCAAAGTGGGGGCCGTCACCATGCCACCGGCGTTAGCGGCCGCGCTGGCGGCGCGGCTTCTGCTTTAAGTCAGGGGATGCTCTCAGTCGAACCGGTCGCTGAGGTCGCCTGGGTTCGATGGCGGCACCTTCTTGAGCAGCGACCGTCCTGTGACGAACAGGCCGATACCCACCGCAAAGGGAATTCCGCCGACGGTCAACGGGAGCAGCAGCGAGCGGGCCGCTGGCGCCGCGCTCGCTCCTCCAACCAACCCCATATAGATCACGGCCACCGTGCAGACGCCGCTACCGGTCATGATCAGGATTCCGATCGCCAACAACAGGCCGCCGAAAAATTGCCTCAAAGTCTTTCTCCCGCGCGTGCCCGGCGCAGCACCGACGCTCCCTCGGCCCCCGAGCGGTAAAAGGTGTTGTAGGTGTCGAACGGAATGATCGCCCCTTCGGGCGTCGTGAAGTGCACGCAGCTGCGCTTCACCGTGCCGAGATCGAAATTGTAGCGATCGAGGAATTGCAGGATGACGACGCGGAAACTGTCGGCATAGCTCAGATCCTGCGGCACGGCCGCGTTGGGCAAGCAACAGAGAAACCCTGCAAGCTTTTCTTCGGTATTGGCCTGCGCGGTGGCGAGACTGAGCAGGTCGTTGATTGCCGCGCGCAGCTTGGGATAAGCCTCGTAGCTGATCGTATTCGGGCCTTCGAGGATCAGTTCGCGGGGAAGCAGCGATGTGATCGGGGTGACGGTGCGGCCGCTGCGCAGACCATAGCCGATGCAAATCTGATCGGGATTGCAGGGTAGCGGGATCATGTCCTCCAATCCGAATACGCCCGCTTTGGCAACCTCGCGGCGGATTTGCGTCAGCAGCACGCGATTGGTCTTGGCGTCGAAGCCCTCGTTGCGACCCGCATCCTGCACCGGTTGGAATGTGACGCCGCGCACGCAGCGCCATTCAAGCGCGTGTTCGACGATGGCCGCGACCTCATGATCATTGACCCCTCGCTTCACCACGGCGACGAGCGTGGTCGACAAGCCAACCCTTTCGAGCGCCTCGAGCGCCTGCTGGCGGATGCGCGATAGGCGCGCGCCGCGCAGGTTCATCAGCGCGTCATCGTCCAGGCTGTCGAATTGGAGATAGACTTCGAGCCGCGGCGCATAGCTCGCCAGCCGTTCGACGAATGCCGGGTCCTGCGCGATACGCACGCCGTTGGTGTTGATCATGACGTGACGGATCGGCCGCGCCTTGACCGCGTCCAGAATGGCGAAGAATTCCGGATGGATGGTTGGCTCGCCGCCCGACAGCTGGACAAGATCGGGCTCGCCCTCGCTCTCCACCAGCGCGTCGAGCATCTTCTCGACCGTCGCGAGCGGCAGGTGGGCGCCGTGCACATCCTCGGCATCGGCAAAGCAGACCGGGCAGGCAAGGTTGCACGCAGAATTGATCTCCACGATCGCTAGGCAGCTATGTTGTTCGTGATCCGGGCATAATCCACAGTCGAACGGACATCCGGCTTCGGTCCGGGTGTGTGTGTGCAGGGGCCGGTCGCCAGGCTTGAGCCAAAGCTTCTGCGATCGCCAATAATCTAGATCGTCGCTGATCAGCGTCTTCTGCACGCCGTGATCGCGGCAGCGCTTGAGATAGAAAACACAATCATCCTCGATGATGATCTTGGCCGGCACCGGCACCAGGCAGGTCTCGCACAGGCTCGTGGTCTGGCCGTGAAAAAGATAAGGCGCGATTTTGCGTTCAGGAGGCGGCGCTGTCGCTGTGGCACTCGCTGCGGGCGATCCAGACAAGGGCATATGCAATCAGTCCAATCATCAACAGATGGAATACGTTAAGCGGACCTACGAGCGGAGGATAGGGCTTTAGAAACTCCCAAACGAAGCGCTGCACGGCATAAACCAGCACGAAGGCGTGGAAGCCGTGCGCCGCGGCCCATTTTTCGTCGGCAACCAGCGCCCGCCAATAGATCGCCAGGAAGAACGCCATCGTCAGCGATTCGTAAACTTGGACAGGATGGCGCCCAACCCCGTCGCCGAGATCGACTGCCCAGGGAAGGGTGGTCGGAATGCCGAATGTCTGGTCGGCAAGGCCGGCGAACAGGCAGCCCCAGCGCCCGACAATGACGCCAATCGCCAGCGGGATGACGAACGATCCCCCCGTCGAATACCGGACGCCCTGGCGCCATTTCCACAACTCGACCGCGACGATCGCGCCGACCAGTGCGCCGGCGATACTGTGCGACAGGATCGGCACGCTATTGCGAAGCGTGTTTGCCGAGCCGAACAGCCACGCGCCGATTGCCGCTCCTGCCCCTAGCGACACGAAATAGCTTGGCGCGGTCATCCGTGCGAGCCGCTCGACGGCACCGCGCCGCCGCCGATAGGTCCAGCGCCCGCCGAGCGCTGCGGAGGCCCAGGCGAGCGCGTCGAACACATGGTGAAGCCACGGCGCCGTCGGGATGTGGATCATCGGGTCAACCTGGCAGGATTTCCGGCACGAGAGCACACCCGCGCATTTCCGACCGGGTGTCTGCGACCTTCGTCTTTGCCGATCAGTAGCTGTAATACATGTCGTATTCGACCGGGCTCGGCGTCATCTCCCAGCGCGCGACATCTTCCATCTTTAGCTCGATGTACGAATCGATCTGGTCCTTCGAAAATACGTCGCCCTTCAGCAGGAAGTCATAGTCCGCCGCGAGACTGTCTAGCGCCTCGCGCAAGGACGCGCAGACGGTAGGTACGTTGGCAAGTTCCGCCGGCGGCAGGTCATACAGGTTCTTGTCCATCGCCTCGCCGGGGTGGAGCCGGTTCTGGATGCCGTCAAGGCCAGCCATGAACAACGCCGCATAGGCGAGATACGGGTTGGCCATCGCGTCCGGGAAGCGCACTTCGACGCGCTTCGCCTTGGCGCCGGTTCCGTACGGAATGCGGCACGACGCCGAGCGGTTGCGGCTCGAATAGGCGAGCAGCACTGGCGCCTCGTAGCCCGGTACCAGCCGTTTATAGCTGTTGGTGGTCGGGTTGGTGAATGCGTTCAGTGCCTTGGCGTGTTTGATGATGCCGCCGATGAAGTAAAGGCACATGTCGCTGAGGCCAGCATAGCCGTTGCCGGCGAACAGCGGCTCCTTGCCCTTCCAGATCGACAGATGGGTGTGCATGCCCGAGCCGTTATCCTCTTTGATCGGCTTGGGCATGAAGGTCGCCGATTTGCCATAGGCGTGCGCGACTTGGTGGACGACATATTTGTAGACCTGCATGCGGTCGGCGGTCTGGGTCAGCGTGCCGAAGGTCAGGCCAAGTTCGTGCTGCGCTGCAGCAACCTCGTGGTGGTGCTTGTCACATGGTAGGCCCATTTCGAGCATTGTCGAAACCATCTCGCCACGAATATCGACCGCGCTGTCCACCGGTGCGACCGGGAAATACCCTCCCTTGGCGCGCGGACGGTGGCCGAGATTGCCGCCTTCATAGCTGGTGCCGGTGTTGGTCGGCAGCTCGATATCGTCGATTTTGTAATAACTGGTCGAGTAGCTGTTCTCGAACCTGACGTCGTCGAACATGAAGAATTCGGCTTCCGGTCCGACATAGACAGTGTCGCCGATCCCGGTAGTCTTGAGGTACGCTTCGGCGCGCTTGGCAGTCGAGCGGGGGTCGCGTGCATACAGCTCGCCGGTCGATGGCTCGACCACGTCGCATACCAGGATGAGCATCGGCGTCGCCGCGAACGGATCCGTCCATACCGCGTCGAGATCGGGCTTCAGGATCATGTCGCTCTCGTTGATCGCCTTCCATCCCTCGATCGACGAACCGTCGAACATGAAGCCGTCGGTCAGCTCGTCGTCGCCGACCACGCCCGCAACCATCGTCAGATGCTGCCACTTTCCCTTGGGGTCGGTGAAGCGCAGATCGACCCATTCGATCTCCTGCTCCTTGATCATCTTCAGGATGTCGTTCGCCGAATTCGCCATTACCCAGCCTTTCAGGATTGATCGCTCGCCCGCGCCCGGCGGGAATCATGTTGCGGTGCCGAACGGCAAGCTGTCACGAAATGCTGCACCGCGTCAAATCGCATTCTCGTCGCGTTCGCCGGTACGGATGCGTAGCGCGGTCTCGACCGGCAGGACGAATATCTTGCCATCGCCGATCCTTCCAGTCTGCGCGGCGGCCGCGATCGCTTCGACCACCCTGGCCGCCATCGAATCCTCGACAACGACTTCCAGTTTTACCTTGGGAAGGAAATCGACGACATATTCGGCGCCGCGATAGAGCTCCGTATGGCCCTTCTGCCGCCCGAACCCCTTCGCCTCGACCACGGTGATGCCAGATACGCCCACCTCGTGCAGCGCCTCCTTAACTTCGTCCAGCTTGAACGGCTTGATGATCGCCTCGATCTTTTTCACGTCCCGCCTCTCATGATATCCCGCGCAGCTTACATGACGCATACCAATCGCGCGAGATCGCACGTTGCGGACATGGGGATCGGCTAGGCCGTCACCGCACGTCGCGCAAACGCTGTCCGAAGGGGCGCCGCGCAAGTGCCGCGTTCGTCCGGTTTACGGGCAAACCATTCGGTCCGTCCGAAGCGATAGGGATGGGGCTTGCCGTCTTCCTGCCGGTCGGGCGGACGGTTGATCCGGACACGGGCAGGGATTGGGAGGGCGACGGTATTCGCCCGATATTGTCGTGGCGCCTTCGTTGGCGGTTGAAATGGCGCTACAGCACGCGGGCATATCCCTATGATCCGCTAGGCGAGCGCAACACTCAGTAAGGCGGCTGGTGCAATCCGGCCGGGCTGACCGTGAAAATCTCGCAGCCGTCATCGGTTATGCCGATCGAATGCTCAAACTGCGCCGAAAGCGAGCGGTCGCGGGTCACCGCGGTCCATCCGTCGTCGAGCAGCTTCACGTCGGGTCGGCCAATATTGATCATCGGTTCGATCGTGAAGATCATGCCGGGCTTCAGCTCGGGCCCGGTGCCAGGACGGCCGACATGGACCACCTCCGGCGCATCATGAAACAGACGGCCAACGCCGTGGCCGCAAAAATCGCGAACCACGCCGTAGCGGTGGCTTTCGGCATGTTGCTGAATGGCGTGGGCGACGTCGCCCATGGTTTTGCCTGGCCTGGCCTGTTCGATCCCGAGCATCAGGCATTCGTAAGTAACATCGACCAGACGTCTCGCCTTCAAGGGGACATCGCCGATCAGGTACATCCGGCTCGAATCGCCATGCCATCCGTCGAGGATCGGCGTCACATCCACGTTGACGATATCACCCGATTTCAACACTTTGTCGCCCGGGATGCCGTGGCACACCACGTGGTTGATCGAAATGCAGCTGGCATGGGTGTATCCGCGATATCCAATCGTCGCGGGAATGCCGCCGCGATCGAGGATGAACTCGCGGACGAGATGGTCGATCGTGCCGGTCGTGACGCCCGGCACCATGTGAGGCACGACTATGTCGAGCGTCTCGGCGGCAAGGCTTCCCGCCTTATGCATGCCGTCGAAGGCGGCGCGGTCGTACAGCTTGATCGCGCCGGTACGGCCCATCGGCGCGTCGGAAGTGAGGGTCACGTATTCGGTCATCGAGCGGCATATAGCCGTGCGCGACGGGTTTCGCTATGCCGCGCATCATGGACGTCGGTAGCGAAGACCGTATCTGGACCGCCGGACTGGCCGTAATCGGCGACGAAATCCTGTCCGGCCGCACGCAGGACAAGAACGTGGCGCAGATCGCGGCGTGGCTCAATGTGCAGGGCGTCCGCCTGGCCGAAGTGCGCATCGTCCCGGACGTCGAGGACATGATCGTCGAGGCGGTCAACGCGCTGCGAGGTCGCAACGACTATCTCTTCACGACCGGAGGGATTGGACCGACTCACGACGACATCACAGTCGATGCCATCGCCAAGGCGCTAGGCGTGGGCGTGACGCACCATCCCAAGGCATTGGCGATGCTGGCGCGTTATTACGACACGCGCGGCGGCTTGACCGATGCGCGCAAGCGGATGGCCCGGGTGCCCGGGGGTGCCGAGCTGATCGAGAATCGCCTGTCCGGCGCACCGGGGATCCGGATCAGCAATATCTTCGTCATGGCCGGCGTGCCGCATATCACGGCCGGTATGCTCGACGCGTTGACCGGCACGCTACCGGGCGGGCGCCCGGTGGTGAGCGGGACGATCGGCTGCTGGGTAGCGGAGAGCGAGGTCGCCGATCTGCTCGGCGAGGTGGAGCGGTCGCATCAGGGTGTGGCGATCGGCAGCTATCCCTTTTTTCGCGAGGGACGGGTGGGCGCCAATTTCGTCGTTCGCAGCCCGGACGAAGGATCGGTTCTCGCGACCATCGCCGATCTCACCGAACAACTGGAAAGCGAGGGGTGGGAGGTCGTTACGGGCGGTATCTAGCCGCAACGAGGCCGAGCGCCGTTGGGCGTGAAGCGACGGCAGCTAAGTAGATATAATAGTACCAATGTTGTAGGTGACCTTTGCCAAGGGATCGCTCAGAACCTGGCCGCCATCAGTTGCCGTCGTGCATTATTCGCCGGAAACAGGCAACTGATGCGGCGTTTCAAGGAGCTTCTAGTCTGCGAGGCGCCCGTAATGGTCTCGGACTAACCGATGAGCCTCTCCATCTCGTCCAGGGTGTGGTTGAATTTGGCAACCAAGGCCCGGTACGGAGCGGCGCTGGTCAGATCGACACCACCTCTCTTTATCACATCGATCGGGTCGGCCGAACCGCCAGCCTTCAGCATGTCGAGATAGGTTGCTCGATCCGCCGCCCCGCCGGCCAGGACCCGCTCGGCGAATAACGCCGAAGCCGAGACACAAGCCGCGTACTGATAGACGTAAAAATTGAAGTAGAAGTGCTGGATGTCAGCCCATTCGATCGCGTACGCCGGATTGATAATAACTCCTGGGCCGTAGTACTTCTTGAGTAGTGCCAGATAGATTTCGGTTAGCTGCTCGCCCGATAACGACTGGCCGGATTCGGCGGTTTCGTGCATCGCCAGTTCGAACTCGGCCAGTAGGGTCTGGCGATAAAATTTACTCACGAAAAAGTCGCATAGTCGATCGAGAAAGAAGAGTTTCTCCCCCTTCGTGCTGGCGGTCTTCAGCATGTGGGCCGCCAACAGCTGCTCGTTCATCGTCGAGGCGATCTCGCCGATGAAGTCGGAATAACTTGCGGTCTCATAGGGCTGGGCCTTCTGCGCCAACAGCGAGTGCATGGCATGACCCCACTCATGGATGTAGTGCCCCATGCCCACGAAGTCTTCGGTGTAGTTCAGCATCATGTAAAGGTGTACGTCGTAGGCACCGTCGTCGGTATAATTCCCGGCTCGCTTGCCTTTCCGCGGATAGACATCGACCCAGGGCTTGGCGCTGCTCTCGGAGAAGAGCTTAACATAGTCGGCGCCCAGCGGCCTGAAGGCCTCGATAGCTTGGCGCCGCGACTCCTCGAGGGGGATCCGGTGATCAAGCTTCGTCATAGGTGCGTAGAGGTCGTGATAGCGGATATCAGGCAGGCCCAGCATGCGGCGACGCAGCTCTAGATAGCGGTGCAGAGCAGGAAGACCGTTGTGCGCCTCGGCCAACAGGGTACGATAAACGCCGGTCGGGACGGCTGCAACGGCGAGCGCGGCGTCCAGCGAAGAGGGATACTTGCGGACCTTGGCATTGAAGACGTGGGCCTGGACTTGCGAAGCCATCACTGAACCTAGCGTGGGTTCGAACGCTTTTAGGACGCCAAAGTACAATTCGCTTGCTTTCTGGCGTTCGCTGCGCACGGACGAGCCCCGCACCTTGCTGTAGCCTTGCGGATCAATCCGCACCTTGCCGTCCACGGTGATCATCTCCGCATAGGGCAGGTCCGAAGCAACCAGGATTCCACGGATCTGAGCGGGACCGTCCAGAAGCGGACCGGCGCCGGCCAACAGCGCCTCTCCCTCGGCGCTCAGCTGGTGCGGGGCCTGGCGGAACAGGTCTTTCGTGTGATAGCGGAATTTGGCCATCTGGGGATCGCTGTCGATGTAGCCCAGGATCTTGGCCTCACCGGCGGCCAGTAGTTCCGGGTTCACCCAGGCGACTGCCTCGCCCAGGTCGCTGACTACCGCCGCGGCAGCCTGGCGCTTTTCCTGGTTGGCGGCGACCCGCCGGTCCTCATCAGCCTTCAGGTTGGCGTAAAGAGCGAACCGGTTTACTCGGCGGTTAAGGTCGCTGACAGCTTGAAGACCCTCCTTGAGCGCGGCGCTACTCACGATCAGCCGGCCTCTATAGGTGGTCAGGCCTTTAAAGGCGGCTTCTAACGCCGCGTGTTCGGCCTCCCAAGCTGCGTCGCTTGGGAAGAGCTCTGTGAGATCCCACGTGGTAGGCAGCGCCCCTTGTGCCTGCGCGATGGTAGGTGCCAAAGCTAGGGCGGCTCCGCCCAAGACCAGCGCCTCGCGACGTGAAAAGTCGATCATACTGAAGCCTCGATCAGAATGGCTCGCGCCCGCCGACGCGCGTTTTAACGTGGATCATCGCCGCGCTTCTCGCAGCCCGCCGAGACGCGGTCATCATGCGATCTGCGCCTCTAGTTTGGCTTGCGGGCTGATCGACGTGATGGTGCGCCACCGTATCGCAAGGGCGGTTGGGCAGGATATGGGCCGCATTCTAGCAATGGATTCAGCATGACGGCGCACAAACCGTGCGGGCGTAGGGCATTTATTGCGCGTTCTTGGGTGACCCTGGTCGCGATCAGATCGCCCGCCATCGCCGCCTTCACCGAGCATGGGCGTCCGGAGAGACGAGAGTCGCGCCTCAGCGGTTTTAGTGATGCGATCCGCATGCATAGATCGGTCAATAGATTGGATACCGCAAATCTGCCATTTATGAAATCTGATAATCACATTAAGATAGACTTAATGATGGATACTTCTGATTTGCGTCTTTTCTTTGCGATCGCTGGCGCGCCATCCCTGGCCGCCGCGGCGCGCGCCTTGAACGTCACGCCACCCGCCGTGTCCCAGCGGCTGGCGCAGATGGAGGCGCGCCTTGGCCTGCGGCTCGTGGAACGCGGCGCAAGGGGCTTGCAGCTCACAGCCGAGGGCGAGCTGCTCGCAAGCGGAGCTTCCAAGATCTTAAGCGATCTGGATGCTTTGGCCGACGACATGGCGCAGCGCCGCGGAGAGATCACGGGGCCGCTACGGGTTTTGGCCCCCTTCGGATTCGGCCGCCTGCATGTCGCTCCTATCATGGCAGCGTTCGGTGTGTCCCACCCGAAGGTGACCCTTGACGTCACCCTCACGGAAGACCCGCGCGGCGCGATGCGAACGGATCGCTGGGACGTTCTGGTTCACGTGGGACGCCTTCCGGATTTGAAAGCTGTCCAACGCAGGCTCGCGCCGAACCGTCGTTTACTGTGCGCTGCTCCGGGTTATGTGCGCCGGCACGGCCGCCCTTCCGGTCCGGACGCGTTGCGAGCACATCGTTGTGGCGTGGTACGCGAGGACCATGCCGATGTCTCGCTCTGGTCATTCACCGGGCCAGACGGTGAGAACAGCGCGATCCGTGTCGAACCGAGTTTCAGCACTAATGACGGCGAGGTGATCCGAGCGTGGGCGCTGGATGGTCTCGGGATTGTTGAGCGTTCGGAGTGGAGCGTCGCAGAGGACCTGCATTCCGGCGCGTTAACCGAGGTGCTGCCCGACTGGCGCCTGGATGATGCCGACGTCGTTTCCTTGATGAATCCGCGAACCGTCCGGGCAGCGCGGATCCAGGCTTTCGCCGACCATCTCGCCGACGCTCTCGCCTCACCTCCTTGGCGCGCGCCGATGTTTCCGATGGAGCGCCAATGAGATTGACAAGGGGCGGTGACCGCCCCCTCGATCTGAAGATTAGTCGGGCATTGCTCGTGCCTAACGGCTAAAATTACACCGTCGTTTATCAGACTAGCTCAGTTTCTCCGTGTGACGGATCAGGCTGCCTCCGCATAAGGACGCATCCTTCCTAAACGATCACGAACATCCCAGGATTGGGGGACGGGGATCAGGGAAATCAAACACATTCATGTACATATTCTGTTGCAGCCAAGTGACAGTAGCCGGAAAAACCGGCGTGACGACATCGTTTCCGATTTACAACGGCTGCCATTCGTCGGCAAAGGCATTTCGAGGGTTGGGGGCGCCGATGGTGCCGTTCGGTGATGTATACTCGGCGCGTTGAGGTTCGAGGACCCTTTTTATGACGACATCGTTGCATCGTAACCGCCAGGCGTACCTTCGCGCCGGCGTG
This sequence comes from Sphingomonas sp., assembly GCA_039916765.1. Classification (GTDB taxonomy): domain Bacteria; phylum Pseudomonadota; class Alphaproteobacteria; order Sphingomonadales; family Sphingomonadaceae; genus Sphingomonas. The sequence continues at coordinate 3,285 of JBDSKT010000145.1, read as the reverse complement.
GCGCCGCTTGGCATGGCTATCGCGCTCGCAGCGGCGCCAGCCTTCGCGCAAGATCAACCGGCCGCGGCGACCAGCGCCGCACCGGTAAACCCACAGGCGCAATCCATGACGCAAGGCGATCAGGGCGGGGACATTGTCGTGACGGGCACGTTGTTCCGGCGCACCAACACCGAAACGCCATCGCCTGTAACCGTGCTTACGTCGGAGAATCTGCAAAAGGCGGGGATAACCAACGTCGCCGATGCGGTGAGGTCTATTTCGGCGGACAATAGCGGCTCGATCCCCACCGCCTTTTCCGCTGGCTTCGGATCGGGGTCAGCGGCGGTCTCGCTACGCGGCTTGACGGTCAATTCCACCTTGGTGTTGATCGACGGCGTTCGCACCACGAATTATCCTTATGCCGACGATGCGCAACGCGCGTTCGTCGATCTGAACTCGATTCCCAAAAGCACGATCGATCGCATCGAAGTATTGAAGGACGGGGCGTCATCAACCTACGGCGCGGATGCCATTGGCGGCGTTGTCAACATCATTACCCGCAAGCAGATTACCGGTATCGAAGGCACGGTCGAGGGTGGCATATCGCAGCGCGGCGATGGCGGCGAACAGCGCGCGACATTGGCGGCGGGGTACGGCGACCTCTCCACTCAGAGGTTCAATGTCTATGTCACCGGTGAGTACGAGCATGACGGGCTGATCAAAGTCTCCGATCGCGGTTTCCCGTATAACACCACCGATCTCACCTCGATCGGTGGCGACAATAATAACCAAGGCGCGTTCGGTGCATTTGGCGGGCGCCTTGGCACGATTAGTGCGGTCGTCCGTCCCGCAACGCAGACGACCCTTGGAAATCCGTATTCGGGCGTCGCAGTCCCTGATTCCCTAAGCCAGGTATTGAACCCGGGCGGCTGCGCGGTGGGCACGATAGGCCATTTCGATCCAGTGACGCTCGAAAATGGCGGCAATGGCGGCGCGTATTGTGAGCAGAATCAAGCTCCCTATTACACAATCCAGCCCGAGCAGACACGGTATGGCTTCAACGGCCATCTGACCGTGCAAGTCGGCGACGGTTCGCAAGCCTATCTCAGCGGCACGTATTACAATAGCCGCGTCTTCTCGACTGGTGGGCCGCAATCTATCCGTCAGCGTACGCCCGTCGATTCGACCAACGTCGTGCTGCCCGCATTATTGGCCAATGGAACGCTCAACCCGCAGGATCCGTATGCCGCTCAAGGTCTCGCGGCACAGATCACCTACGCGTTTGGCGACATTCCTCAGACGACGGAAACAGACAACAAGCTTTATCGGATCGCCGGTGGCATTGGCGGTAAATTCGGCGACGGATGGACCTATTCGCTCGATGCGACGTATGCGCGAAGCGTGTTGCTGGGTACGCAAAAAGGTTTCATCAGCGTGTCCGGCCTGGCGTCGGCGATCAACAACGGCACTTACAATTTCATCGACCCCTCGCAGAATTCGCAAGCCGTGCGCAATGCTGTCGCGCCAGATGTCGTGACCAATGCCAAGGCCGAACTGTACATGATCCAGGGCAATATCGCCAAGACGCTGTTCGAGCTTCCTGGCGGGCCTCTGCAGCTGGCTGTAGGCGGATCGGTGCGTCGCGAGACGCTCGACAATCCGAATGCCAACGCGGACAAGGATCATCTGAACGTCAATGCGGTTACGGCCTCGGGCAGGCGCACGATCTCCGCAGCGTATTTCGAGGTCGATGCCCCAGTCGTCAAATCGGTCGAGATCAACGCATCGGGCCGGTATGATAATTATTCCGACGGCTTCAGCCATTTTTCGCCCAAGGTCGGGATGAAGTTCACGCCGTTCCGTCAATTGGCATTACGCGGCACTTATTCACGCGGTTTCCGCGCGCCGAGCTTTGCGGAATCGCAAAGCGGATCGTACACCGGCTATACGACCGGAAAGCCGCCTCAATCGGCAATCGACGCGCACGGCAATGACGGTTACGTGCAGAATTATTCGATCGGCTTCGCTTCGACGTCAAACCCCAATTTGCGCCCCGAGAAATCGCGCAGCTTCACAGCGGGCGCCATCGTGCAACCAGCCCGTTGGTTGAGCATGACGGTCGACTATTACAACATCCGTAAAACCGACGTCATTGCGGCTGGACCTTTGGCCCAGCAAGCGATCGCTAACTATTATGACGGGACGGCGCTGCCTGCCGGTTACACAGTCACGCTTGATGCGCCCGATCCTCAATTCCCCAACGCGATCCGGAAGGTGCTTGTCGTCAACTCGCCATATGCCAATGCGGCGTTGCTAAAGACTTCGGGCATCGACGTATCGATTCAGGGCGATTTCAGGTTTGGCGACAACAACCGATTTACAAGCCGGCTCGAGGGAACCGAAATACTGAACTTCGACTATGATCCGGGAGATGGTATCATCGATCATTACGTCGGAACCCAAGCTCCGTACACGCTTTCCTCGGGATCTGGAACGCCGCGCTGGCGCGCCAACTGGCAGAACAGCCTGCAACTGGGCGCGTTCACACTGACCGGCACCGCTTATTATACCAGCGGATACAAGGCCGTGGGCGTCGATCAAAATGGTCACGACGCGACGACGTGCGCAGACCAGTTATACGATCCGGCGCTTGGCGACCGTTTCTGCCACACCAAGGGCTTTTTCGACTTCGATCTCGTTGCCGAGGTCAAGGTCAATAACAAGTTCACTTTCTATGTGAATGCGATCAACCTGTTCGATGCTCAGGCCCCACTCAATCCCGACAATTACGCGGCCTATAACTATAACCCGACTTGGAGCCAGGCTGGTATCGTCGGGCGGTTTTTCCGGGCGGGGGCAAACTTCAAGTTCTAATCGACGCGGCAAAAAGGGGCGTCGTCCATGTGGCGACGCCCTTACGCATGCGGGTCAACTAAGCCCTGGTTGTTGATCGACAATTGCAAATCGATGTCTAACACGCGTCCTTAGGCGGCATCTGTGGCGTGCGGTCTTGTCGTTCCTGACCTGCATCTCGTTGATACGCCGTTAACGGTAACGTTAGTTTAAACCGCGCGCTTTCCCCTTATCCATAGGGCTCTCGGAAGGATGACTTTGTCGATCGAAGTGAAGGCGACGGAAATTAAGGTGATCGTGGATAATAGCATGAGCTCCGCACGACACCTTAGATTGGCGCGATTGAAACGCCTGTCGTATCCTTTGGTGGTCCCCTCGAGCCTTGTGAGGGCAAATCTTGGTGCGTTTTGCGCCGTGACGACCAAGAGCGGCCAGTGATCTTGCGGCCTAGTT
>JBDSKT010000144.1:0-11538 GCA_039916765.1 Sphingomonas sp. | reverse complement strand
TTATCGTGCTCGGCTCTGGCCCGGGCGGCTATGTCGCGGCGATCCGCGCCTCGCAGCTTGGCCTCAAGGTCGCGATCGTCGAGCGCGAATTGCTCGGCGGCATCTGCCTCAATTGGGGATGCATCCCGACCAAGGCGCTGCTGCGCTCGGCCGAGATCTATCATTATATGCAGCACGCCAAGGATTACGGCCTCGTCGCGGAGAAGATCGGCGCGGATATCGAGGCTGTGGTCAAGCGCTCGCGCGGGGTGGCGAAGCAGCTCAACCAGGGCGTCACGCACCTGATGAAGAAGAACAAGATCGCGGTGTACATGGGTGAGGGCAAGCTGACCGGTAAGGGTAAGCTGTCGGTCACCAAGGACGGCAAGACCGAGGAACTGACCGCGAAGAACATCATCGTCGCGACCGGCGCTCGAGCGCGCGACCTGCCGTTCGCCCCCGCCGACGACAAGCGCGTGTGGACGTATCGCCACGCGATGGTGCCTCCCGAAATGCCGACCAAGCTGCTGGTCATCGGCTCGGGCGCGATCGGGATCGAGTTCGCCAGCTTCTACAACGACATGGGCGCTGAAGTGACTGTCGTGGAAATGCTCGACCGGATTGTGCCGGTCGAGGATGCTGAAGTCTCGGCCTTCCTCGAAAAGGCGCTCAAGAAGCAGGGCATGACCATCATGACCGGCGCTGGCGTTGACAAGCTCGAGGTCGGTGCAAACGGCGTAAAGGCAGCGATCAAGGGCAAGGACGGCAAGGTCGTCAGCGGCGAGTTCAGTCACGTCATCGTCGCGATCGGCATCGTGCCCAATACCGAGAATATCGGGCTGGAGGCGCTCGGCGTGACGATGGACCGTGGGTTCCTCAAGACCGGGCCCGACTGTCAGACCAACGTGCCCGGCCTGTACGCGATCGGCGACATTACAGCGCCGCCCTGGCTGGCGCACAAGGCGAGCCACGAGGGCGTCATCGCGGCCGAGGCGATCGCTGGCAATCATCCGCACGCGATGGACCCGCTCAACATCCCCGGTTGCACCTACTGCCACCCGCAGATCGCGTCGGTCGGGCTGACCGAGGCCAAGGCGAAGGCCGCCGGATACGAGGTGAAAGTCGGCAACTTCCCTTTCATCGGCAACGGCAAGGCGATTGCGCTGGGCGAAGCGGAGGGCTTCGTAAAGACGGTGTTCGACGCCAAGACCGGCGAGCTATTGGGGGCGCACATGATCGGCGCCGAAGTGACCGAACTGATCCAGGGTTATACCATCGGAAAGACGGGCGAGCTGACCGAGGCCGAGTTGATGGAAACCGTCTTCCCACACCCGACGCTTAGCGAAATGATGCACGAGAGCGTGCTCGCGGCGTACGGGCGGGCGCTCCACATCTGAACCCGGCGGAACGAGCGCCCACCCGGACCGTTGAGGACGGAACATCGAGGAGATGCTCCGTGAAAGTTCCGTTCCTGATCCTGACATCGGCCCTGGCGCTTGCCGCCTGCAACAAGCCCGCGGACACCAGCGCTGCCGATAATGCTGCCGCGATGAACGACATGGCGCTGGCCGATGACTCGGCCACGGCCAATAGCGACGCGGTGATCGGCAACGGCATGACGGCGCCGATGGCGGCGCAATCGTTCGTCAACACCGCCGCCGCGAGCGATACGTTTGAAATCGCATCAGCCAAGCTTGCCGAAACGAAGGCGACCACGGCGGCGCTCAAGACCTTCGCCGCGAAAATGGTTCTCGATCACACCGATTCGTCCGTCAAACTCAAGGCAGCTGCCGGATCGATGAAGCCCGACACGACATTGTCGGCGAAGCAGGCGAGCGACCTTGCGACGCTCAAGGGCGCGAGTGGTGCCGATTTCGACGCGGCGTACAAGACTCAACAGCTCGCCGCGCATACCGACGCGCTGGCCTTGATGCAGGGCTACGCTGCGTCGGGCGACAATGCGGATCTCAAGGGTTTTGCGGGTAAGGTGGCGCCGGTGGTCAAGGGCCACCTGGCGATGCTCCAGCAGATGTGAGGTCCGCTTGCGCCTGGGCGTGCCCGCTTAGCTTGGATGTGCCTGGGCGAATTCGGCGATCAGGCCCTGATAGGCATGCATCGGCGGAAATTGCGGATAGCTGTGTCGCGCGCCTGTCGCGGCCCAGGACAGCGCCTCGCTCGTGTATGATTCGACGAGCGGCGCGTACCAGCCGGTATCGTCCAGCATGGTCGCGCGAACATTTACGAAGCCCATGTCGGGCTCGATGCGCGTGAACAGCCAGCTCTTGCACTGGTCGCAATGATGATGTCGCGACTGGTCGCCGTGAAGGCCGCCGATGACCGTGCTACCTTTGGTGACGGTGAAACGGTCGCTTGGTGCCGCGAGCGTCGTCGAATAGGCGCTGCCGGTCATCCGTTGGCAGCCGGTGCAGTGGCACACCATCGTCAAAAGCGGCGGGGCGGTGATCTCGAAGCGAACGTTGTCGCAGCGGCATCCACCCGTCATCGGCAGTGTCCAACCCGTCATCATCAGCTCCATTGTCGACCGCGAAAGCATCGTCGCAGAACGGCCAGGTCAGCGAAAGTGGTAGTTATGCCCCTCGCGCGAATGATCGGGCCGTGCGGGCCATGACCGGATTGTCGTTGGCCGCTCGGGCGAGCAGCGGACTCGCAACGTCTTTTATGGCGAAGATAAACAGCCCGACGCAGAGCGGAGCGAGATCGTTCATCCCCATTGAGCATGCTATCATTCCGGCGATCGACCCGGCTTGAACGCAGCCCGCGATTCGCGCGGCGGCAGTATCCCGCACCGCCAGCGCGCCCACGAGCGCGAGAATGGCGGGGAGGAAGAAGCATCCTATGTCTATATGTGACACGAACGCTACGCCGATCAGCGCGCTGAGCAATGCTGGGGCAATGAGCGCCTCGCCCTCCAGGTATCGTTGGGTCGATAGCCACGCGGTGTAGGTTGCGCCCACGCCGATAGTCGCGACGAGCGCGAGCCCCGTTAGCGGCAGGCCAGCCATCGGCGGCAGCTGCTGGACGACCGCCCAGATGTTGGGGGCATTGAGCGAAAGGGAGGCCGGCTGCATCGTCTGCCACGCGTGAACGCCGATGGACCCGGTTGTCGGCCACCCGGCGCACCATGCGGAAAGCAGCGTTGCGGCGAATGCTGCGGGCATAATCGGCCACGCGCGCAGCACCACGCGGCGCGCGATCAGCAAGCCCAGGAAAAAGGGCATGAGGAGCAAGCCTTGCTGACTCAATCCAAGCGCGATGCCAGCCCAGACAAGCATCGCACGGTGCCGCCGCCCCATCGCGGCGCCCAGCGCCATGAGGCATGGGGCGGCGCCCAATGCGTAAAATTGCCCCAGCCACACCGCGTCGAACCAGGTGATCGGCAACAATAGCACCAGCATCGCGGCGGCGTCGGGCTTCGCCAATCCGAGTTCCGCCAGCAGCTGGCGTACCGCAAGAACGAGCGCGCCGGTGCTCGCGAGCGCAAGGCATTGGGCGATGCCTGGAACGCGCGCGAGGCCGGTGTTCGGCACAACCTGGACGAACAGCAACATCACCACGGCGATCAGCAGTGTGACCATTATGGGCGTTGCCAGCCCGGTCGGTTTAGCGCGAATGGTCCATGTCGGCATATCGATGTGCCTATGCCGGCGCCAATTGAAGCGCGGTTAAGCAGCCGATCGGGATCGGAGTTGCGCTCGCTCTGCCGCTGTGTTGGAATGGCCCTAGTGGCCGGTGAGGGCGACGCGGGAGGGTCCGATGGCGAATGCCGCTGGATCAACCGTTGGAACCTGCGCAGGGCGTCGTTCCGCAGTAGAGGAGCCAAGGTAATGGTCGATAAGAAGAGCGCCACCGATCAGGCAAAGGATGCGATCCACGACCGCATCATCGACCCGATGAAGAAGGCCGGCGAAGCGATGCGCGAATCGGGTACGAAGCTGGCCGAGGGCGGGTCCAACATCGGCGCCAGAATGATCGATCAGGCAGAGACGAATACCAAGGAAGCCTTCGCCGCGATGCGCCGGGCCGCGTCTGCCAAGGACCTCAGCGAGGTTATGAAAATCCAGGGCGACTTTCTGCGTGATCAGGGTAGTCGCTCGATGAGCCAGGCGCGCGAGATTGGCGAACTGATCGTGCAGTTCGGTCGGGACGCGGTGGCGCCGTTACGGGGCGATAAGGACTGATTGCCGTCGGCCCTCGTTCTTCGGCCCGTTTTCTGCGGACTGGTACGGCAAGCAGAGTCAGGGCCGGGTCATTGTCCCGCCCGCGGGCGCCGGGCCCGATTTTGTCGGCTCGAGCGTGGAATCTCCGCCGAGGGTACGGTAAAGCGTGACTAGGTTGGTCGCCTTGACCAGTTGAGCCGAGACCAGCGACCGCTGAGCGGAATAATAGGAACGCTGCGCATCAAGGCTGGTGAGGAACGGGTCGATCCCGCCGCGATACCGCGCATCGGAGAGCTTGTAATTGTCCGCCGCCGCGGCGCTGAGGCTACGCTGCGCGGTCACTTGCGCGTCGATCGTGCCGCGCCGGGCCAGCGCGTCGGATACTTCACGAAAAGCCGTCTGGATCGCCCTTTCGTATGTCGCGAGCGCAACGTCGCGTTGCGCCTGCGACTGTACGACCGTGGCGCGGCCGGCGCCGGCGCGGAAGATCGGGTAACTGGCGCTCGGCGCGATGGAATAATTGAACGCGCCACCGGTGAAGAGCCCAGTCAGCGCACTGCTGGCCAGACCGACCAACGCCGTTAGCGCGACGCGCGGAAAGAGCTGCGCGCGCGCTGCACCAATTTCGGCGTTGGCGGCGCGCAATTCGTATTCCGCCTGCACAACGTCGGGGCGGCGCAGCAAGATGCCCGAATCGAGCCCGGCGGGGAGTTCCGCTATCGTCGGCGCGACCTGATCGATCGATACCGGCAGCAACGCGGGATCGACCGGCGCGCCGACGAGAAGTTGCAGCGCGTTGACGTCCTGCGCGAGGGCGGTCGTTTGCTGCGCGAGGTCCGACTGCGCCGTGTGCAGTACAAGATTGGCCTGGTCGAGGTCGGTGCGCGGCGCGATGCCTCCGTCGAGCCGCTGCTTGGTCAACGTCGCGCTCTTGCTGGCGTTGACGGCGGTGTCCTTTGCGATCGTCAGCAAACTTTGATCGCTGGCATAGGTCAACCAGGCAGTGGCAATATCACCTACCAAGGTCAGCCGTGTCGCGCGGGCAGCGGCTTCCTGCTCGAAATAACGGTTCTGCGCGGCGGTGGTCAGCGAGCGTACCCGGCCGAACAGATCGATCTCGAACGAGGTTATGCCGATATCGGCGGTGAAACTGCTGCCGGACCGAGTGCCAGTGCTGCCTGTCCCGCTTGTCGTTCCCGCACCTTCCGATGACGTACTGCCGCCGGTCCCCGAATAGCGATATCCCGCCGACGCATCGACCTCCGGCAGCAATTCGGCGCGTTGAATATGATATTGCGCGCGGGCGGCGGCGATGTTGGCGGCGGCAATGCGCAAATCGCGATTGTTGGCTAGCGCCTGTTCGATGATCCGCTGCAGCCGTGGATCGCGAAAGATTTCCTGATAAGTCACGCTGGGCAGTGCCGCCTCGCTCTGCACGAGATAAGCGTCGCCGACGGGCCAGGACGGCGGCACGGGCAGACCGGGGCGCACATAAGTGGGCGCCAGCGAGCAGGATGTAAGCGCGCTTGCGGCGAGCATGGCGGCGAAGCGACGGTTCATAGGGCGGGCTCTGGCTCGGGTGGTGGAGCCGGCGGCTCTTGGTGATGGTGCAGATGGCTAAGCGCGCTGCGCGTGGTTCGCCTGACGAGCACGAAGAACAGCGGGATATAAAAGATCGCGAGGATCGTCGCGGTCAACATGCCGCCGATCACCGCCGTGCCGATCGCGACCCGACTGTTCGCGCCCGCGCCGGTCGAGATCGCGAGCGGGAAGACACCGAAGATGAAGGCCAAGCTGGTCATCAGGATCGGACGGATCCGGATACGCGCGGCCTCCAGCGCAGCGTCGATCACGCGCTTGCCCTGCTTTTCCGCCTGCTCGGCGAACTCGATCATCAAGATGGCGTTCTTGGCGGCCAGTCCCATCGTGGTGAGCAGCCCGATTTGCAGATAGACGTCGTTCTGCAAGCCGCGCAGCGTCACCGCGAAGATCGCGCCGACCAGCCCGAGCGGAATGACGAGCAGCACCGCGACGGGGATCGTCCAACTCTCATAAAGTGCCGCCAGGCAGAGAAATACGACGAGCAGCGACAGCGCATAGAGGTATGGCGCCTGCCCCGAGGACAACCGCTCCTGATACGACAGGCCAGACCATGCGACCGATGTGCCGGGGATTTGGCCCGCGAGCTTTGCCATCTCGTCCATCGCAGTGCCCGAGCTGGTGCCGGGCGCGGGTTGACCCTGCAACTCGTAGGACGAAATACCGGAGAAGCGGCTGAGCGAGGTCGGCGCGGTCGCCCAGCTGATCGTCGCGAAGGAGGAGAAGGGCACCATCTGGCCGTTGGACCCGCGGACGTACCAGCCCGCCAGGTCCTCGGGCTTGGAGCGGTACGGTGCGTCGCCCTGGACATAGACGCGCTTCACCCGACCCCGGTCGTTGAAGTCGTTGACGTAACGCCCGCCCCACGCGGTCGATAGCGTGGCGTTCACGTCGGCCTGGGTCAGGCCGTACGTGCTCAGCTTTTGCGGATCGACCGCGATCTTCAGGGTCGGCTGGTCCGGCAGATCGCTGTTGCGCACTGCGGAAAGCGCATCGTCGCCGCGCGCCATCGCGAGCAACTTGTCACGCGCGGCAAGGAACTGCTGGCGCGTCAGGCCGCCGCTGTTCTGCAACTCGATCGTGAAGCCGTTGGACTGCCCAAGGCCGCGCACCGCCGGCGGCTGGAGCGCATAAACCTCTACGTCGCGCAGGCCGGCCAAGGCTTTGGTCGCACGTTGTGTGATCGCGGCCGCGCCGTTCTCCGTACCCTTGCGTTCGTCCCAATCCTTCAGCGCGACGAACCCGCGCCCGGCATTCTGCCCGCCGCCGCCGCCGCCCGACGTACCGCTGACCGACAGCATCGCCTGGACGTTCTTGCCTTCCTGGGTCAGGAAATAATGCTCGATTTGCTGCTGGGCGATCATCGTGCGGTTCAGCGTCGCCCCGGGGGGCAAATTCCATTGCACCGACGCCGTACCCTGATCTTCGGTAGGCAGAAAGCCGGTAGGCAGGCGGAGGAACATCAGCGCGAGCACGATCAGCACGACCGCATAGATAATCAGGAACAGCCATTTGCGATCGACGACCTTCTCGACCGCCGCGCCGTACCGTTCCACGCCGCGGTGGAAATTGGTGTTGAACCATTCGCGAGCGCGCACCGTCTTGCGCTGCAACCAGGTCTCTTCCTCCTCTTCGCGGCGCTTGAGCAGCGTTGCGGTGAGTGCCGGCGTGAGAACGAGGGCGACGAGCACCGACAGAACCATCGCCGAGACGATGGTCAGCGAGAACTGGCGGTAGATCACGCCGGTCGATCCACCGAAGAACGCCATCGGCATGAACACGGCCGACAACACCAGCGCGATCGCCACCAGCGCGACCTGGATCTCGCCCATCGACTGGATGGTGGCATCGCGCGGGCTCATCCCCGGATTCTCGTCCATCACACGTTCGACATTCTCGACGACGACGATCGCATCATCGACCAGCAGGCCGATCGCGAGCACGAGGCCAAACAAGGTCAGCGTGTTGATCGAAAACCCGGCGATCGCGAAAATTCCGAATGTGCCGAGCAACACCACGGGCACGGCGATCGTCGGGATCAGCGTCGCACGCCAGCTCTGCAGGAAGACGAACATCACGATGACGACCAGAATGATCGCTTCGATCAGCGTGATGACGACGTCCTTGACCGACAGTTTGATAAACGCGGTCGAATCCGAGGGGAAATCATAGGCGAAGCCGGGCGGGAAGTTCTTGGCCTGCTGCTCGATCTCGGTTTTGACGAGCTCCGCGGTCGATAGCGCGTCGGCGCCGGGCGCCAGGCTGACCGCGATGCCGGCGCCAGGGTGGCCGTTGATCCGGCTGACGATACCATAGCTTTCAGCGCCGAGCTCCACGCGCGCGACATCCGACAAGCGCACGGCCGAGCCGTCGGGCTGTGTCTTGATGACGATGTTGCGGAACTGATCCGGGGTGGAGAGTCGCGACTGCGCCGTGACCGTGGCATCTAGGTATTGGTCGGGTCCGCTGGGCACCCCGCCGATTTCACCGGCGGCGACTTCGGTATTTTGATTGGTGATCGCCGTCGTCACGTCGCTCGGCATCAGTCCGACCGCGGCCAGCTTGTTCGGGTCGATCCAGATCCGCATCGCATATTGCGAGCCGAAGACATTGGTGTCGCCGACGCCCTTGATCCGCCCGATCGAATCCTGGAGGTGGGATACGAGGTAGTCGGAAACGTCCTGGTTCGTGTTCTGATCGGTCGTGTCGTAAATCGCTGCGATCAGCAGGAAATCCGGGTTCGACTTGGTAACAGTGATACCTTGCTGCTGCACCTGCTGCGGTAGACGGCTAAGCGCCTGCTGCACCTTGTTCTGGACCTGCACCTGCGCGATGTCGGGGTTGGTGCCCTTGGCGAAGGTCGCGCCGATCGACACCGAGCCGCGCGAGGAACTGTTGGTCGAAAAATATAGCAGCCCGTCGATGCCAGTGAGCTGTTGCTCGATGACCTGCGCGACACTGTTTTCAAGCGTTTCGGCCGAGGCGCCGGGATAACTTGCGCGGATGTTGACGTTGGGCGGCGCGATATCGGGAAATTGTTCGACGGGCAGCGACATGATGCCACCGATCCCGCACAACATGATGATGATGGCGATGACCCAGGCGAAGATCGGCCGGTCGATGAAGATTTTCGACATCGACGTTCAGCTACGCGGCTTGCCGCCGCGCCCCGCGCCGCCGCTTTTGGCGTTTGGATCGAGCTTCTGCGCTGATCCAGCGGGCACGGGCCGAACCGTATCGTTGGGCTTCAACCGCCCGATCCCCTCGGTGATGACCTTGTCGCCAGCCCTAAGGCCATCGGTGACGATCCAGTTGGTGCCTTGCACATGGGTCGCGGTCACGCTGCGCGCCACCGCCTTGTTGTTGGGCCCGACCAGATAGACCTGCGCGTTGCCGCGAGGATCGCGCGACACCGCGATCTGCGGCACGAGAAAGGCACTCGTATCGACCGATTGGGCAAAGCTGGCGCGCACGAACATGCCGGGCAACAGCAGGCCTTGCGAATTGGGGAACATCGCGCGCAGAGTGACCGTGCCGGTTGCCTGATCGACCACAACCTCGGCGAACTGGACGGTGCCGGTCTGGCCATAATCGCTGCCGTCTTCCAGCTTCAGGCGCACGATGGCGGTGGTCGGCGCGCTACCGCCCGATGCAAGCGCGCGGCGCAGCTTGAGCAGGTCGGCGCTCGATTGCTGGATATCGACATAGATCGGGTCGAGGCGTTGGATGGTGGTCAGCGGATCGGTCTGGCTTGCCGTTGCCAGCGCGCCTTCGGTGAACAGCGAGCGGCCGATGCGACCAGTGATCGGCGCGGGCACGCGCGTAAAGCGCAGATTGATCCGCGCGGTTTCGAGCGCGGCCTTGTTTTGCGCGACCGAGGCCGCCGCCTGGCGTGCGGTCGCCGCGGCATCGGTATAGTCCTGCTTGGCGACGGCCTGCATCTCGGCAAGCGGCTTGTACCGGTTGGCTTTGATCCTTGTCGCTTCGGCATTTGCCTGGGCGCTGGCGAGGTTGGCGCTCGCCTGGCTGGCGGAGGCGCTGTAGAGGCTCGGGTCGATCTGATACAGCGTTTGCCCTTTGTGGACGAGCGAACCCTCGACGAACGACCGGCGGCGGATGATCCCCGATACCTGCGGGCGAACCTCGGACGATTCATAGGCCGTTGTTCTGCCCGACAATTCGGTCATCACCGGCACGCTGGTCTGCTGCACGACGATATAGCCGACCTCGGCCGGACCCTGCTGGCCGCGCCCGCCCTTGCCCTTGCCATCGCCGCCGTTCGCGCCGTTGCTGCCGCATGCGGACAGCGCAAGCGCTCCCGCCAGGACGATCAGTGCGGAGGCGGTGGGGGTACGCATCGTCGTCATTCGATTCCATCGCTCCAGTAGGCTGACGGCACGCAATGGAACAACGATACGCAATCGCGTCCAAACCCCGCTGTCAGGTCGCGGTTCCGTAATCTCGTTCGTTTGGTCGCGAGGGCCACGTCAGCGCAGCTTGGCGATGGTCAAACCATCGGCCTTGGCGCGGTCCTTGGTCGATTCCTCGCTGCGCTTCAGCGCCTTCGCAATTCCCTTCAACGCCATGCCCTTTTTGGCCAGCAGATGCAGTTTCTGGATCTCGTCCTGCGTCCAGGGCTGGCGATGGCGTTCGAATCGTTCGTTGCTCATGGCATGGCCCCTGCTGAACGCTTGAGCGCCACCAAAGCCTGGTCGAGCGTGGAAAGAAAGCGTGACCGGTCGGCCTTCGTGAACGGCGCCGGGCCGCCGATCGCATCCCCGCCCGCACGAAGATCGGCCATGATCGCGCGAGTCGCGATTGCCGCGCCGATCGAGCTCGTGGTGAACGGCCTGCCGGTCGGCGCGACAACCATCGCACCCGCCTTGAGACAGCGATCGGCGAGCAGAATGTCGCCGGTAATCACCACGTCGCGCGGTCCCGCTCGCTCGGCGATCCAATCGTCCGCGGCGTCGAACGCGTCGCTCACGACTTGCCGCCCGATCAGGGGGTGAGCCGGGAGGCGCAGGAATTGATTGGAGACGATGGTAACGGGAACCTCATGCCGATAAGCGACCTTGTAGATCTCGTCCTTTACCGGGCAAGCATCGCCATCGACCATGATTCTTATTGTCGCAGAGTGTGTCAGGCGCCGCGCCCCGCGTCCGGAATGCCAAGCGCGACGATCTCGATCGCGTCGGGCGTGCCGTTGAAATCGAGCGTATCGCCGGCGCTGGCGCCGATCATGGCCGCGGAGAGCGGTGCGGTGAAGGGAAGGCGGCCGGTCGCCGGGTCAGCCTCGTCGCTGCCTACAAGCGTGACGGTTCGGTCGGCGCCGTTGAGGCGGAAGGTGACATGGCTGCCGAACGCGACCTCGTCGCTGGGTGGTGGGGGAGCGATGATCGCGGTGGTGCGGCGCGTATTCCAGTAGCGAAGCTCGCGGCGAAGCGCCTCGCGCGCATCGTCGCCCTGCTCGGCATCGATCGCCGCGGCGAGCGCGGCTTCCTTCGCCTCGATCAGCGCCAGTCCGCGCGCCGTCACCAGGTTTGGACCGGGCGGCAACGGCAGCTCGAAGCGCGGTTCCTTGTGTTCCTCGTCGCTTTCGCGGCGAAACGCGACGCTCACCGTCCTGCTCTCCCGTTTGAGGTGCGAGAAGCCTTGGTGACCCCTACGGGGCTCGAACCCGTGTTTCAGCCGTGAAAGGGCCGCGTCCTAACCACTAGACGAAGGGGCCATGCCGTAAGGCCAGCGTTCGGCGGCGGTTAGGCAAAGCCGGCGCTTGGGT
>JBDSKT010000143.1:0-6214 GCA_039916765.1 Sphingomonas sp. | reverse complement strand
CAGGGGTTACTGGTCGATTGCGACTGCAGCTTGCCCATCGCCTTGATCAGCCACGGTGCGCCACCCGCAAACCCAATCCGCCAGCCGGTCATGGCATAGGCCTTGGACACGCCGTTGGCGGTCAAGGTGCGATCGTAGAGCGCGGGGCAGACCTGGGCGATCGTGCTGAACTGAAATTCGTCGAACACGATATGCTCGTACATGTCGTCGGCGTAGATCCAGACCTGGGGATGTCGCTCGAGCACCGCGCCAAGCGCCTTCAGCTCATCGCGCGAATAGGCGGCGCCCGTCGGGTTGGAGGGCGAATTAAGGATCATCCATTTCGTCCGAGGCGTGATCGCGGCCTCGAGTTGCTCGGGTTTCAGTTTATATCCCTGGGCCGCGCCTGCGGGGGCAAACACCGGGGTGCCGCCAGCGAACAGCACGACGTCTGGATAGCTGACCCAATAGGGCGCCGGGATCACCACCTCGTCGCCCGGGTCGAGCGTCGCGCACATCGCGTTGAACAGCGTGTGTTTGCCGCCGGCATTGATCGTGATCTGATCGATGCCGTAATCAAGCGCGTTGTCGCGTTTGAACTTGCGGCGCACCGCTTCCTTCAACTCGGGCGTGCCATCGACATTGGTATATTTGGTCTGGCCGTCGCGGATCGCCTTGATCGCCGCTTCCTTGATGAACTCGGGCGTGTCGAAATCGGGCTCGCCGGCGCCGAGTCCGATCACGTCGACGCCATCGCGGCGCAGCTGCTGCACGCGGCTGGTTATCGCCAGCGTCGGCGACGGCTTGATCCGGTCAAGCGCGGCGGAGGGGGTCATGCGGCAAGCCTTCCTGTTCGGGCACCTGCGGCCCCCGGTGCCTATATCGCGCTTAGCTTCGCAACCGCAACAATCGCCGGGCACAGTCCGCGCAGCGCGTTGCCGAGGAGGAAGCCCCCCGCAAGATCGGCCGCGCTCAACCTGCCTTCCACCGCGCGACCGCTATCGATCAGCTCGGCGCGAAGCACACCGGGCAATAGGCCAAGCGCGAGGGGCGGGGTAACCAGACGTCCGCCGCGTTCGACGAACAACGAGGTGAAGCTTCCTTCCGTCAGCGTTCCGTCGGGCAGCGCGAAGACCACTTCGGAGGTGCCCGCCATTCGCCTGGCATCGTCGTAGAAGGCGCGATCGCTCGTCTTGTGCCGCAGCCGAAAATCGTGCGCGGCGACGGGCAGCGGGACGATCGAAACATCGAATGGCCCCTCGGTGGGCACGGGCATCGGCGCCACCTCGATCGCGATCGCGCCGCTTTTCGCGAGCACCAGCCGGATACGCTTCGCCTCGCGCAAGCGAAAGGTCGCCGCCTGCAACTCGTTACGCGCGGCATGTCGATCGAACGCGAAGCCGAACGTTGCCGCGCTCGTCTTAAGGCGCGCGAGATGCCGTTCGAGCAACGCGATCCCCATGTCGGGATCGAACGCCATCGTCTCGATCAGGTCGAACGATCGCTGCCCGGCGGTGACGAACGCGCCCTTGGCGGCGCATTCCGCCCATTCGTCGTCCGTCCGCGAATCGGCGACGATGCCCGAACCGAGTCCCAGCAACGCGTCCCCGCTTTCGCCCGCTTCATCATCGCCGGCTTTATCATCGCCCGCCTTACCATCGATCGCCCTAGTATCGATCGTCAGCGTGCGGATCGCCACGTTGAACATCGCTCCGCCATCGGCGTCGATCCGCCCGATCGCTCCGGTATAGATGCCGCGCGGCGTCTCCTCCTCGATATCGGCGATCACATCCATCGCGCGCAGCTTGGGTGCGCCGGTGATCGAACCGCACGGAAAGAGCGCTGTGATCACGTCGATCGCGTCGCGCTCGGCGGCAAGCGTCGCGGTCACGGTCGAGGTCATTTGCAACACCGTCGGATACGTTTCGATCGCGAACAGGTGCGGCACTTGGACGCTGCCCGGTTCCGCGATACGCGACAGGTCGTTGCGCATCAGATCGACGATCATGAGGTTTTCGGCGCGCTGCTTCTCGTCGGCGGCGAGCGTCCGGGCGAGGGCGCGGTCCTCCTCGACCGTTGTGCCGCGCGGCGCGGTGCCCTTCATCGGGCGACAGGTGAGCGAGCCGTGATCGAGCGCGAAGAACAATTCAGGCGACAGCGACAGGATCGTGCGACGCCCGGTCGAAATCAGGGCACCATATCCCGCGCCGGCCGATTTGCGCAGTCGGGCATAAAGCGCGAGCGGATGCCCAGCGACGGGCACGCGAGCAGGGTAGGTCAGGTTGGCCTGGTATATGTCGCCAGCTGCGATCAGCTGCTTCACCAGCTCCAGGCGGCGCGCATAGGCGACGTGGTCGATCTGCGGCTCCGGCGCGCCGGCCCAGGCGCCCGCGGGATCGGGAAGCAACGCCGCGACGTCGCCAGGCGCGATCTCCAGATAGTCGTCGAACAGCCCGAACCAGAGCAACGGCCCGTCGATCGGCCGGGCGGTCAGCGTGCGCTCGAACGCCGCGCCCGCCTCATAAGCGAGGAACCCGGCGGCGTGCCACCCGTCGCGCGTCGCCTGGCGGAGCAGCGCGAGCGCCGGGGCAACCTCATCGACAGCATATGCCTCGATCACCCGTGCCGGTGTACGGTACAGCCGCGCCGCCGCGCCGCCCGGGCGGGCGTCGTCGAGCAGCACGAAGGGCAGGGTCTCGTCGGCGAGCATCGGATTGCCAGATGCGCTGCCCAAGGGGCGCTCGGCAACCCCTCACATCCTTCCGCAGCTTGCCGTCATACCCGCGCCGGCCTATTTCGCGCCGATGGCCAATCCACCGTTACGCGCCGCGATCGTCCCGGTGACGCCGCTGCAACAGAATTGCTCGTTGATCTGGTGCACCGCGACGATGCGCGGCGCATTCGTCGATCCGGGCGGTGATTTGCCCAAATTGCGCGCTGCCGCGGCGCAGCACGGGGTGACGATCGAGAAGATCATCCTGACCCACGGCCATATCGACCATTGCGGCGAGGCCAAGCCGCTCGCCGACGAACTCGGCGTGCCGATCGAGGGGCCGCACGAGGCCGATCTCTTCTGGCTCGACGCGCTGGCGGAGGACGGCGCGAAATACGGCATCAACGGCGTGCCCTTCGTGCCCGATCGCTGGTTGGTCGAGGGCGACACGGTGACGGTCGGTGACGTCACGCTGGACGTGTGGCACACGCCCGGCCACACGCCGGGGCACGTGATCTTCCACCATCCGGCATCGAAGCTGGCGCTGGTCGGCGATGTGCTGTTCGCCGGTTCGGTGGGGCGCACCGACTTTCCGCAGGGCAATCACCCCCAATTGCTCGAGTCGATCGTCGCCAAATTGTGGCCCCTGGGCAACGATACGGTATTTATTCCCGGTCACGGTCCGGCGAGCAATTTCGGGCATGAGCGCCAGCACAACATGTTCGTGTCTGATCGCGCGATGGCGGCCTGATTCGGTTTACCCCTGCGCCGGCAGCACCTGCATCTTGACGGCGTGCGTGGGCGCTGAGGCAAGGAAGGGCAGCACGATAGCGTAGCCGCCCAAGCCGACCAGCAACAGGAAGGTGATCGCGATGCCGACGACGCGGCCATGCCTGACGCCGTCCATCCCCAGCGCATGGAGGATACGGCCGATGAGCAGCAGGCCGCCCGCGACCCACAGCCAGGTCGGGGCACCGCACGATAGTTCGATCAGGCCGATCAGGATCAGGATATAGGGAACGTACTCGGTGAAATTGGCTTGCGCGCGCATCCGCGCGACCAACAGCGGGTTGCCGCCATCGCCAATGCTGACCTTGGCGCCGCGCCGCGCACTACCCGTACGCATCGCCAGCCAGAAAGCGATCAACGCCGCGCCGCCGGAGGTGACCAGTGTCACCGGCAATATTACAGGGCCCACGCGCATTCCCCTCGCTTCAGGAAAGCCGATGGTGGCAGGCTCGTCGATGGCTGGCAACGCTGCATACGCTTGCAACGTGGAGCGAAATCGCTATAGGCGCACGGCTTCGCGACGCGTCCGGCTGCCGGTGCCTTGTGCGGCCGGCCCGAACGCCGGTTGCGACGGGCTCGATCCGGGCTTATCGCTTTCGAACCGACAAGACGGAAGGTTTTCGCCGCAATGGCCGTTCCCAAGAGAAAAACTACGCCGTCCAAGCGCGGCATGCGCCGAGCGCACGATTCGCTTTCGGTCGAGGCATTCCAAGAATGCCCGAATTGCGGCGAGTTGAAGCGCCCGCATAACCTGTGCCCGTCCTGCGGCCATTATAACGGCCGCGAGATCGTCTCGGCCGAAGGCTGAGACGACGGCACAGAGGGGCATAGGGGGCTAGCGCGTTGCCGGACAGCTCCCACATTGCCGTGGACGCGATGGGCGGCGATGAAGGGCTGGCGGTCATGCTCGCCGGCGTCGCGCGCGCGCGCCGTCAGTTCGACGGGCTGCGCTTCCTCCTGGTCGGCGACGAAACGGCGATCGCTGAGGGGCTGAAGAGCCACCCCAACCTCAACGCGCATTCCGAGATCATCCACGCGCCCGACGTGGTCGGCCCGAGCGACAAGCCGGGCCAGGCCCTGCGCCGCGCCAAGACGACGTCGATGGGCATCGCCATCGATCTGGTGAAGCAAGGCCGCGCCGGCGCGGCGGTATCGTCGGGCAATACCGGCGCGCTGATGGCGATGGCGAAATTGTCGCTGCGTATGTTGCCGGGAATCGACCGGCCGGCGCTCGCCGCGATGCTGCCGACGCTCGGCGACAACGACGTCGTCGTGCTCGACCTGGGCGCCAACACCGAGTGCGAAGCCAAGAACCTCGTTCAGTTCGCCGTGATGGGTGCCGCCTATGCGCGCACCAATCTCGACCTCGCGAGCCCGCGCGTCGCCCTGCTCAACATCGGCAGCGAGGACCAGAAGGGCACGGGTGAAATCCGCGACGCGGCCACCGCGCTGCGTGCCGCGGATCATCTGCCCATGACCTTCGCCGGGTTCATCGAGGGCGACAAATTGTCGCGCGGTACGGTCGATGTCATCGTCTGCGACGGCTTTTCCGGCAATATCGCGCTCAAGACCGCGGAAGGCACCGCGCGCTTCGTCGGCGACCTGCTCAAGCGCGCGTTTCGCAGCTCGGTGCGCTCGAAGATCGGCTTTTTGATTTCGCGACCCGCGACCGAGCTGTTGCGCCATCACCTCGATCCCAACACGCATAACGGCGCGGTCTTTCTCGGGCTCAACGGCATCGTGGTGAAAAGCCATGGCGGCGCGAGCGAGCTCGGCGTCGCCACCGCGATCGGGGCGGCGGCGAAGATGGTGCGCGACGAACTCACCCGACGGATCAGTGACGATCTGCGGCATTTCGAAGATAAGGTTGGGGACGGGGCGGCATGATGCGTGCCGTGATCGTCGGCACGGGCTCTGCGCTTCCGGCGCGGCGCGTGTCGAATGCGGAGCTGGCACAAGAGATCGATACGTCGGACGAGTGGATCGTCGAGCGTACCGGCATCCGGTTTCGCCACATCGCCGCGCCGGACGAGACCACCGCCACGCTTGCCGCCGATGCCTGCCGCGCGGCGCTCGCGGCGGCCGGATGCGCGGCGCACGATATCGACCTGATCGTGCTCGCGACCGCGACGCCCGACCAGACCTTTCCGGCCAGCGCGACCAAGGTGCAGGCAATGCTTGGCATCGACGATTGCGTTGCGTTCGACGTCGCCGCGGTCTGCTCGGGCTTCCTCTACGCGTTGCAGGTCGCGGACAGCATGATCCGCTCGGGCGCGGCGCGGCGCGCGCTGGTGATCGGGTCCGAGACGTTCAGCCGGATTCTCGACTGGCAAGACCGGGGTACCTGCGTGCTGTTCGGCGACGGCGCCGGTGCTGTCGTGCTCGAAGGGCAGGAAGACGAGCGGCGCGGTATCCTGTCGACGCGGCTTCACGCCGACGGCCGGCACAACGACCTGCTCTATGTCGATGGCGGCCCCTCGACGACGGGGACGGTCGGCAAGGTCCGGATGAAGGGCCGGGAAGTCTTTCGCCACGCGGTGGTCAACCTCGCCACGGTCATGGGCGAGGTGCTCGATCTCGCCGGGTTGACGCCGGCCGATGTCGAGTGGGTCGTGCCGCACCAGGCCAATGCCCGCATCCTCGACGCCACCGCGCGCAAGCTCGGTCTGGCGCCGGAAAAGGTCATCGTGACCGTCGATCGGCATGCCAATACCTCGGCCGCCTCGGTGCCGC
>JBDSKT010000142.1:0-2816 GCA_039916765.1 Sphingomonas sp. | reverse complement strand
TGCGCCTTCAACGACTCGCCGCCCTGTCCGCGCTGGCACGCGCACGCGCGGCAACGCCGGCGATGCTTGGGCAGATCGGCATGGCGGCAGGCGAGATGCCTACTTCAAGCCTCGCCGATTACATGGTGGCGCTCGACCATATCCCCGGCCTCGCCAACGCCCCCGCGCTCAAGGCCAATGCCGAGAAGGTCCTGCGCACGCGGCTGGTGTATGAGGGCACGCGGCTCGATCTGTCGGACCAGTCGAGCGCCGCGTGGTGGCTGATGTCGTCGGGCGACGAAGCTTCGATCAAGGCGCTGATCGCGACGCTCGGCCGACCCGGCTGGCAGGACGAGGCGGCAAAGATGATGGTCGGCGTCAGCCTACGACAGCAGCGCGGGCATTGGGATACGACCACCGCCAATGCCTGGGGCACGATCGCGGCGCGCAAGTTCGCCGCGCTCTATCCGGCAAGCGCGATCACCGGCACGACGACGCTGTCGCTAGGTAGCGCGAGCGTTAGCAAGGCATGGCCGCTCGCGGTCGATCTGCGTCAGGTGAGCTTTCCGCTCCCAACCGCGCAGACGCCGCTACGGCTCACGCAATCGGGTGTAGCGGGGCCGTGGGCCAGCGTGTCGGTTTCCGCCGCGGTGCCGCTTACCCGGGCGCTCAACGCCGGATACCGGATGACGCGCAAGGTCGATGTCGTGCAGGCGCACACCCCCGGCAAACTTACGCGCGGAGACGTGATTAAAGTGACAATCGCTGTTCAGGCGGACGCCGAGCGGAACTGGGTGGTGATCGATGATCCGATCCCCGGCGGCGCAACGATCATCGGCGATCTCGGCGGGCAGTCGTCGATGCTCGGGCAGGTTACCGGGACCAATGGCGTTCAGCCGAGCTATGTCGAGCGCGGCAACGACGCGTGGAAAGCCTATTTCGCCTGGGTACCGCGCGGAACGTTCACCGTCGCCTACACGCTTCGGCTCAACACGGCCGGACGCTTCAGTCTGCCCGCTACCCGGGTCGAGGCGATGTATTCGCCCGCGATCCGCGCCCAAATCCCGAACGGCGTCGTCACGGTGGCGCAGCGGTGAGATGGGGCGCAGTTTTGTGGTTATGCTGCTCGAGCGCTTCGTAAAACTGCTCTTCGGCGAAAGTCGGGGTGCCGCCTCGGGAGGGTTATTGGTAGGCGTTCGCGGGCAATATCGACGGCTTGCGAGACTGGACTCCCGCCTCCGCCGCGGAGCGGAAGACATTTGGGCGACGCTCCACGCTCGCGCAGGCGCGACGGTCGCGGCGCTAGGCGTGCTCGTCCTGCTGTTGGCAATCGCCGATTACGCCACGCTGCCGCCGCCGCTGCCGTCCTATGGCCAAGTGCGCGCGGCATGGCACCCTTCCGAGGCGTGGCTCTACGATCGGGATGGTCGGCTGATCGATTCAGCGCGAGTCGATTTCGCCGCGCGCCGGCTTGGCTGGACACCGCTCGACAAGGTTTCGCCGGTCATGCGTGACACATTGGTAGCCGCCGAGGACCGGCGCTTCTTCGATCACGGCGGCGTCGATTGGCTCGCGCTGGCCGGCGTCGCGCGCGATCGCGCCGAGAGCAGGCGGGCGCGCGGCGCGAGCACGCTGACCATGCAACTTGCCGGGTTCCTGGCTCCGGGCCTTGCCGCACCCGGCGCGCGCGGCGTCTGGGACAAGCTGCGCCAGATGCGCGCCGCCTGGGCGATCGAGCGCGGCTGGAACAAGGATCAGATCCTCGAGGCATATTTCAATCTCGCCGGGTTTCGTGGCGAAGCGCAGGGGATCGGCGCAGCGGCACTCGGGCTGTTCGGCAAGACGCCCGATGCGCTGGCCAAGTACGACGCGATCCTGCTCGCCGCCCTGCTCCCCGAACCGCAGGCCGGCGCCGAGACCGTCGCGCGCCGCGCCTGCACGTTGAGCCATGAGAGCGACTGCACCCCCTTTGCCGGCGCCGCCGCGTCGATGCTCGGCCGGGCGCGTAGCCTCGCGCTCGATCCCGGGCTCGCCCCTCACCTCGCCGATCGGCTGCTGACCAAGCCAGGGCTCAGGATCACTACCACGCTCGATCTCGATATCCAGCGCCTCGCCATCGCCGCGCTCAAGCGCCAGTTGCAAGGCCTGGGCGGCAGCCGCGCGCGCGACGGCGCGGTGGTCGTGCTCGACAATGCCAGCGGCGATGTGCTGGCCTATGTCGGCGGGATCGGCGGCAATTCCACCGCGCGCTCGGTCGATGGGGCGAATGCGTACCGCCAGGCGGGATCGACGCTCAAACCCTTCCTTTATGCCGAGGCGATAGAAAAGGGCTACCTTACCCCCGCCTCGATCCTCGACGATTCGCCCGTCCAGCTCGACACCGCCTCCGGGCTATACGTGCCGCAGAATTACGATCGCGGCTTCAAGGGGCCGGTATCGGCCCGCTCGGCGCTCGCCGGATCGCTCAACGTGCCGGCGGTGTGCACGCTTCTGCTCGTCGGGGTCGAGCCATTTCGCGACCGGCTGTGGGATACCGGCTATCGCGGGCTGGTCGAGGACGGCGATTATTACGGCTATTCGCTCGCACTCGGCTCGGCCGAGGTGACCTTGCTCGAGCAAGCCAACGCCTATCGCAGCCTTGCCAATGCCGGTCGCTGGACGCCGTTACGGCTGGCCGTGAGCGACCCGCGCGAGGCAGCGCGCCCGGTCACTACTCCTGCCGCGGCATGGATCGTCGCCGACATGATGGCCGATGCCAATGCCCGTGCCGCCACCTTCGGCCTCGATTCCGCACTGCGCCTGCCGTTCTGGGCGGCGGTGAAGACGGGCACGTCGAA
>JBDSKT010000141.1:0-4029 GCA_039916765.1 Sphingomonas sp. | reverse complement strand
CGTTCCCGCCAGTCCGATGATGCTGATCTGTCGGCCGTAATGCGCCTCGCCGCGGTGCGTCGCGCGGCGGAAGCTGTAGAACCGGGACTCGTCGGCATAGGTGTCGAGCCCGAGCGCTTCGACCCGGGCGATGCCAACGACGGCGAGGCGGTGCGCGACATAGGATTCAAGGTCGAACTGGTGGTGGCCGGCCTTGCCCGGCGCGAAGAAGCGCTCGTTGGCCGGATCGGCCTCATCGAAGCGCCGCGCGAAGCCGTCATCGACCTCGTAGCTGGCGCGCGCGATGCACGGGCCGATCGCGGCGACGATCCGGCCGCGCCGAGCGCCGAGCGTTTCCATCGCCAAAATCGCCGCGTCGGTCACGCCGCCGATCGCGCCCTTCCACCCGGCATGCGCCGCGCCGATCACGCCCGCCTCGCGGTCGGCGAGCAGCACCGGCGCGCAATCGGCGGTCACGATGCCGAGCGCCAGGCCCGGCCGATCGGTGACGACCGCGTCGGCGCGCGGGCGCAGGGCGTCCTCCCACGGATCGACCGCCGTCACGACATTGGCGGAATGGATCTGATAGACCCCGACCAGCGTCGATCCGGGCAGCACGGCATCGCGGGCACGGCGGCGGTTTTCGGCGACGGCGTGGGGATCGTCGGCCGATCCCAGGCCGCAATTAAGCCCCGCGACCACCCCTGCGGACACGCCGCCGCGCCGCCCGAAAAAGCCGTGCTGCACGCCCGCGAGCGAGGCGGCGCGGATGACCTCGGCGGTATCGCGAAGGTCCGTCACAGCACCAGCCGCATGATCCGGTCGTCGTCGATCGTCTCGCCGACGCGGAAGGCGTAGCGGCCGATCTCCACGAAGCCGTAGCGCTCGTAGAATTTCCGCGCCCGGTGATTATCGACATAGACGCTGAGGATAACCTCCTTCGCGCCGTGCGACCGGCTGTGCGCCAGCGCCCAGTCCATCAGCACCGGCGCGATGCCCTCGCCCTGCCACGGCGCGAGCACGTAGAATTGATACAGTTCGATCGCATCGGGCCGCCATTCGCCGGGGAAGGTCACCGGCCCCATCTTGCAGAAGCCGATGATCTCGCCCTCGCTTATGCTGGGGCCGTCGAGCGCCAGATGGACCGCGAAATCGGGATCGGACAGTTGCGACGGCAGGCCGCCCGCGCCGAACGCCTCGTCGAGAAAGGCGGCGAGATCGGACTGGCGGTACAGGTTGCCGAAGGTTTCGGTGAACGAACGCCGCGCCATCGCCGCGAGCGCGGGGCCATCGACGGTGCGCGCGTCACGGTAATGGATCATGCGAACCCCGCCGGTTGCGGCCAGGCGGGTGCGGTGACGGCGATCGCTTTGAAGAGCGTGCCCATCGCATCCTCGCCGACCAGACGGTGACGATCGCCCAGGATCGCCTCGGCGCGCTCCGGCGCGGCGGCGGCGAGCGCGGAGGCGCGGGCATCGATGCCGAGGCTGCCGAGCAGGTCGCGCTGGGTCACCGGGCCATGGGCGATCGCGCCCTCCTGCTGCGCGGCGGCAGCGAGCGTCGCGAAATCGACATGCGCGGTCAGGTCCTGCGTGCCGGGCGCGTCGAACGGGTTGGCATAGGCATGCCCGCGCACCGCCTGGAACGTCTCGCCGATCGCCGGGCCTTCATAACCGTAATCGATTGCGAGCAGCGCGCCGCCCTGTGTGATGATCCGCCGGGCAAGCTCGCGCATCACGGCGACGCTTGCGGGCGAGGTTTCGATGATCGACCCCGGCGCCGCCTCGCGCAGGATGGGCGGGATGACCTCGCTCGGCACCGGCTTACCGGGGATCGGCAGGAACAGCGTGTCCTGGCAGGCGACGAGCCGTTCGTGCCATCCCCCCTCCCAGCGCAGCAGCTGGCGGATCGGCAGCGCGTCGAAGAATTCGTTGGCCACGACCAGCAATGGCATATCGGCGGGGAGCGTCGCGAGCGTGTCGTGCCACGTCGCACCCGGCACCCGCTCGGCCTGCGTCGCGCGCAGCTTCGGGCTGGTCTCGACGAAGTGGAACGGCGGTTCGAACCCCGCTTTGGCCATGGCGCGCCGGGCGTCCGCCGCCAGCGTGCCGCGCCCCGGCCCCAGCTCGACCCACGCCGTGTCCGGCCGGCCGGCACGGTCCCACAGGTCGGCGCACCACGCGCCGATCAGCTCGCCGAACATCTGGCTGATCTCGGGCGCGGTCACGAAATCGCCGTCCGCGCCGAACGGGTCGCGCGTCGCGTAATAATCGGCGTTCGCCGCAGCCATGAACTGCGCGATGGGGATCGGCCCGGCAAGCGTGATCGCGCGCGCGAGCCGGTCGGTCAGGCGCGCTTCCACGTCAGGCGACGCTCTCGCTTCCGGCGATCGGCTCGACTCGCTGGCGCCGGCCCGCCGAGGTCGCGATCAGATAGATCCCGCCCGCGATCATCGGCAGCGTCAGCACCTGGCCCATGTGGATGACGCTCGCGAAGAACGTCCCCTGGAACTGCGAATCGGGCTCGCGGAAGAATTCGACGGTGAACCGCGCCAGACCGTAGCCGAGCAGGAACAGGCCGACGAGCTTGCCCGGATCGTACCGCGCCTTCGTGCGCCAGAAGAAGAACCACAGCACGGCGAACAAAGCGAGCCCCTCCAGCCCCGCCTCGTACAGCTGGCTGGGGTGGCGTGCCGGCTCGGGGCCGAACGCCACGGTACGCGGAAAGACGATCGCCCAGGGCAGGTTGCTCGGCTTGCCCCACAGTTCGCCGTTCACGAAATTGGCGAGGCGGCCGAAGAACAGCCCGAACGGCACGCAGCAAGCAAGATAGTCGTGGATGCGCAGCCAATCGAGCTTGTGCATCCGCGCGAACCAGATCAGCCCAAGCGAGGTGCCGATCATCCCGCCATGGAACGACATGCCGCCGTCCCACAGCTTGAACACGCTGAGCGGCTGAAGCAGCATCCCCGGCGCGTAGAACAGCACATAGCCGATCCGCCCGCCGAGGATAATGCCCAGCGTCGCGTAGAATACCAGATCGTCGGCATGGCGCCGCGCCATCGGCGCGCCGGGCTGGGCGAGCAGCTTGAGCAGATACCACCAGCCGACGACGATCCCGGTGATATAGGCGATCGAATACCACTTCAGATCGAGCAGATCGTGCCCGAACAACCGGATGTGCAGCAGTACCGGGTTGAGGTGCAGGTCCTCGAAATGGAGATGCTGGGCGGCACCTACTGGAACAGCGGCGGAAGCGGCGGCGAGCGCGGTCAGGATCAAGGCTTTTCCCCAAGGGTTCGGCCCTCCATAGTGGGGCGAAATAACAAACCCAAGGGGAGAGAGCGATGCGCACCGAGCTTGACCGGCGGATGGACGCGGGGCTGAAGGCGCTGATCGGCGCCGAGGGGCCGCTCGCGCTCGGTGCGGTGACGCTCGCCGGCGAGACGCTGCCGATGATCGCGGCCGCGCCCGCCGCGCTTCCCGCTTATTTCGCGCATTACTGTGCCGAGCATGCCGCCAAGACCTTCCTCGTTGCCGGCGACGAGCGGCTGACCTTCGTCGAGGTGCATGCCGCCGCCCAGCGCGTCGCGCGTGCGCTCGTTGCGGGATACGGCGTAAAGGTCGGCGACCGGATCGGCATTGCGATGCGCAATTCGCCGTCGTGGATCGTGCTGTACATGGCGATCGTGATGGCCGGCGGCGTCGCGACCTTGCTCAACGGCTGGTGGCAATCCGCCGAGCTCGCCGCCGCGCTGGCAGAGGTCGAGTGCGGCCTGGTGTTCGCCGATCCGCCGCGCGCCAAGCGGCTCGCCGAAGTGCCCGATCTGACGGCGCCGGTGGTGACGATCGACGACGCGAAACCGCTGGCCCGGGCGCTCGCCGAGGTCATGGCGAACGCCGGTTCCGCGACGCCGCTTCCAGTGCTCGACGGCGACACCGACGCGACGATTCTGTTCACTTCCGGGTCTACCGGTCAGTCGAAGGGCGCGATCAGCGATCACCGCGCGGTGTTGCAGGCGGTGTTCAACTATCTGGCGCAGGCGCTGGT
>JBDSKT010000140.1:0-2788 GCA_039916765.1 Sphingomonas sp. | reverse complement strand
CTGATCGACAGTGGCAGCACAACAGGCTATATCGCTGGTGGCGAAGGGCTGTGGTCGGATCGGTCGATCAAGGCCCTGTGGCGGAACGCATCGCCGCCGACAGCGGATGGTCCGCGCGATACGCCTTCATGACAATGATGTCGGCGGGCATCGCCGTGCTTGGTCTGCTGCTGTCGTCGCCCGCTGTAGTGATTGGCGCCATGCTAATCTCGCCGCTGATGGGACCGATCCTCGGTCTCGGGTTCAGCTTGGCGCTGTTCGACTTCGCCGAAACCCGGCGCTCGCTGACTACCCTATTGGCAGGCGCCGTCGTCGCTGTGGCGTTCGCCGCGATCATCGTGCTGGTCTCGCCGCTCAAGGCGCCGACAACCGAAATCCTGTCGCGCACGCGTCCCAACCTGTTCGATCTGCTCGTCGCGCTATTCGCGGCTCTTGCGGGGACGTTCGCGATCATTCGGGGACGCGGAGAGACAATCGTCGGCGTTGCGATCGCCACCGCGTTGATGCCGCCGCTTGCGGTGGTCGGTTATGGTTTGGCGACCTGGAACATGCCTGTGCTCGGCGGATCGTTCGCCTTGTTCGCGACCAACCTGCTGACGATCGCTCTCGCCGCCACGATGATCGCGCGCTTTTACGGATTCGGACATTATCTTTCGAGTCATCAGAGTTGGGCGCAGACGGTCGTTCTGTTGCTTGTCTTCGTCGGCATGGCGGTCCCGCTCGGGGTATCGCTGACTCGCATCGCCAGCGAGACGGTGACGGCGACCAAGGTGCGCTCTTTTCTGTCGGCGCAGTTCGGTTCGTCCTCGCGCGTCACGCAGCTCGATATCGATTTCGACCGAGATCCGATATCGATTCGGTCGGTGGTCATCGCGCCACGATCGGCCGCCGCCGACAATACGACGTTGACCAAAAACCTTGCCAAAGAGCTCGAACGCCCGGTCAGTTTGCAGGTCGATCAGGTACTGATGAGTCCAGGCGCCGGCGCGATCGATGCCCAGCGCGCCGAAATCCAGCAAGCCTCCGCCGCAACCGTCGCAGAGAATGCCGAAGTCGCGATGGTAACCAACCTGCTAGCGGTCGGTGCAGGAGTAGCGGTAAACGATGTCACGATCGACCGCGATCATCATCGCGCAACCGCTACCGCGAAGCCTCTTCCTGACGCGACCGGCGACACCTACCGCGGACTGGAACGTCGGATGGCCGCCGCCGTCGACGGGTGGCATATCACGATCGTGCCGCCGCTAAGCGCCTTCCCCGAGATCCGGTTCGCGAAGACGAGCGACACGCTGAACGCCGCTGCGCGCGACGCGGTACTACTCGCCGCGTGGGAAGCCAAGCGGTGGAATGTCCCGGCATTGGGCATCCCAGGCTTGCCGCCCGGAGCTCCTCCGGCCAAACCGACCTTGCCTCAACGTCGCGCACTAACGATCGCAGCACTCCTCAACGCGCAGCATGTGGCGACGATTGCGGTTCCGACACGGGGCGAAACATTCAAGCTGATAGTACCGCCGCCGGCGTCCGCTCCATGATAGGCGGTGTTCTGATCACGCCGTTCGATGTGGCGGCCATGTTGATCGTACTCGCGGCAGCGTTGGGCTACGTCAACTATCGTGTCTTGAGGCTGCCGCAGTCGGTCGGGCTGACGGTGATGGGCGCGGTCGCGTCGCTGATCGTCGTCGGAATCGACCTGTTGATGCCGGGGTCCGGTATTGGCGCGGAGATCGTGCGTTTTATCGCGGGCATCGATTTCCACGCGACGCTGATGAACGGCATGCTGTCGTTCCTGCTGTTCGCGGGCGCCCTGCACGTCGACTGGAGCGACATGAAGCGGGGACGTTGGCCGATCGTGGTCCTGAGCACGATCGGCGTTTTGTTGTCCACCGCACTGATCGGCTCGGGCTTCTACCTCCTCGCCGCAATAACCGGCCTGTCCGTGCCGATCGTGTGGTGTCTGGTGTTCGGCGCGTTGATCAGTCCGACCGATCCAGTGGCCGTCATGGGCCTTCTACGCCGCGCCAAGGTGTCGCCGACGCTGGAGGCGACCGTGGCCGGCGAAAGTCTGTTCAACGATGGCGTGGGGGTGGTGGTCTTCGCGATCATCCTCGCAACCGCTATTGGCACCGAGACGTTCTCGGTTCTCAATGGCGCCCGCTTGTTTGCGATCGAAGCGGGCGGCGGCATCTTGCTCGGCCTGCTGGTCGGCTGGATCGGCTATCGCGCGATGCGGTCGATCGATGACTACAAACTCGAGGTGCTGATCAGTCTCGCGATGGTGATGGGCGGCTATACCCTCGCCAGCTGGATCCACGTCAGCGGCCCGGTCGCGATGGCCGTGGCCGGCTTGCTGATCGGCAATGAGGGCGTGCGGACCGCGATGAGCGAAACGACACGAACCCACCTGCTGGGGTTCTGGTCGCTGATCGACGATATCCTCAACGCGGTGTTGTTCGTGCTGATCGGTTTGGAAGTGGTGGCGGTGCCATGGGATGGCCGATTGCTGCTCCTCGGCCTCGCGACGATACCGCTTGTCCTTGTCGCGCGGCTGGTGTCGGTCGCAGGCCCGCTGGCGGTGATGCGGCCGTTCCTGACGCTTGGTCCGCTGGCGTTGCCGACGCTGGTCTGGGGCGGATTGCGCGGCGGTATCTCGGTTGCGCTGGCGCTGTCGCTACCGGTCGGACCCGAGCGAGAAACGATCCTGGCGCTGACCTATTGCGTGGTAGTGTTTTCGATTCTGGTGCAAGGGCTCACCGTCAAGCGCGTCGTGCGCCGCGCGCTGCCGCGTTCC
>JBDSKT010000139.1:0-11195 GCA_039916765.1 Sphingomonas sp. | reverse complement strand
GGTTGGGCGCGCTTGAGGATGTCGGCCGTTCCGAAAGCGCGGAACTGGGCCTGCGCGTGTTCGTCGGTCAACGCTCGGCAAGCGTATCGACCTCCGATCTGTCGGAGGATGCCCTCGCGGCTTTGGTCGAGCGGGCGGTGGCGATGGCGCGCGAGGCACCCGAGGATGCGTGGGCCGGGCTCGCGCCCAACGACAGGTTGCTCCACGGCGCGCCGCCGCTGCTAGACCTCGACGACGGTGGCGCGGCTGCGCCCGAATCGCTCAGGCAGGTCGCGCTCGAAGCGGAAGATGCGGCCCGGGCGGTATCCGGCGTAACGAATAGCGAGGGTGGATCGGCCAGCGCGTCGCGGTCGATCTGGGCACTGGCGACGAGCCATGGCTTTGCCGCCGCCTATGCGACGACCAGCTACGGCATCTCGGCCAGCGTGCTCGCGGGGGAGGGCGGGTCGATGGTGCGCGATTATGCCTATCACAGCGCGCGCCACCGCGGCGCGCTCGAGGATGCGAAGACGATCGGTACCCGGGCTGGCGAGCGCACCGTTGCGCGGGTCAATCCCGGTCGGATCGAGAGCGGCGCGGTGCCGGTGGTGTTCGACCCGCGCGTCGGGTCCAGCTTGCTCGGCCATCTCATCGCGGCAATTTCGGGCCAGGCGATCACGCGCAAGACAAGCTTCCTGCTCGACGCGCTCGGCACCCGCATATTCGCGCCGGGTATTCGCATCGCCGACGATCCGCATCGTCCGCACGGTTTGCGCTCGCGCCCGTTCGATGGGGAAGGTTTGCCCGTCTCGCCGACCGATCTCGTTATCGATGGCATGCTCGAAACGTGGCTGCTCGACAGCGCGACGGCGCGACAATTGGGGCTCGAGCCGACCGGCCATGCGGCGCGCGGCGTCGGCGGCGCGCCGGGCGTTTCGACCAGCAACCTGTTCATGGCGGCGGGTAACGTGCCGCCCGAAACGCTGATCGCCGATATCGATCGCGGCGTCTTCGTCACCGAGCTGATCGGAATGGGCGTCAACGGCGTAACCGGCGATTATAGCCGGGGCGCTGCCGGCTTCCTGATCGAGAAGGGCGAACTCACCACGCCGATCGCCGAATTCACCATCGCGGGTAACCTGAAGGACATGTTCCTCGCGCTCACGCCGGCCAACGATCTCGATTTCCGCTATGGCACCAACGTTCCGACGATCCGCGTCGAGGGGATGACGGTGGCAAGTGGCTGAACAGCTCGCCGACGCCGTCGCCGCCATCGCGGCCGAGGCGGGGGCACTGGCGATGGCCCGGTGGGAGACCGATTTCGCGCGCTGGGAAAAGGCTCCGGGCCAGCCGGTTTGTGCCGTCGATATCGAGGTGAACATCCTGCTGCGCGACCGGCTGAGCGCGCTGCTTCCGACCGCTGGCTGGCTGTCGGAGGAAACAGCCGACAATCGCGACCGGCTGGCGCACCGGCAGGTCTGGGTGGTCGATCCGATCGACGGCACGCGCGACTATCTGCGCGCGCGGCCGGGCTGGGCGGTCTCGGTCGCATTGGTCGAGGATGGGCAGCCGGTGCTCGGCGTGCTCGACGCGCCCGCGCGGGGCGAAGTATGGCGCGCCGCGGCGGGGGCAGGGGCTACCTTGAGCGGCAAGCCGATCCGCGCCGGCGCTCGCGGCGACTTTGCCGGTGCGCGCGTCCCGACCGATGCGTTGTCCGATATCGATGCCGATCTTGTCGCGGTGCCGAAACCCAATTCGATCGCGCTGCGCATCGCGATGGTCGCTGCCGACCAGGCCGATCTGGTCGCGACGCTTCGCTGGGGGCACGAATGGGACATTGCCGCCGCGGTGCTGATCGCTCGCGAGGCGGGCGCGGCGGTCAGCGACGCGCATGGGCGGCCGCTCGTATTCAATACCGCCAGCGCCCAGGCGTTCGGCGTTCTGGCAACCGCACCGCCAATCCACGCCGCAGCGGTCGCTCGGCTGGCCGATCGCGCGCAGGCGATCGCGCCGAATTGACTTGGAATTTCCCGGCTCTAGGTTTGCCGGCATGCACAAAACTCTAACCGCCGCCCTGATTTCCGCGACCATGCTCGCAGCGCCAGTCGCGGCATACGCCCAGACCGATTACTCGGATCGCATCGCGCGGGTGCTGCGGGCGACGCCGCTGATCGACGGGCATAACGATTGGGCCGAATCGTTGCGTGGCCGCGAAGGCGAAAAGCGCTGGGCGATCGACCTGCATCGGCTCCCGACCAAGGGCGACAACCGGTACAACACCGATATCGAGCGGCTGCACAAGGGGCTGGTCGGCGGCCAGTTCTGGTCGGTCTATGTCGATGCGGCGCTACCGCCGCTCGAGCAGATCAAGGAAACGATCGAGCAGATCGACCTCGTGCGTGATATCGTCGCGCGTTATCCCGGCACCTTCGAACTCGCGCGTACCGCGGCCGACGTCCGCCGCATCCACAAGGCCGGGCGGATCGCGTCGATGATGGGGGTGGAGGGCGGCGGTCAGATCGCCGACGATTTGTCGGTGCTTCGCGCCTATCACGAACTTGGCGCCGGCTATCTCACGCTCACGCACTCGCTGACCACCGACTGGGCCGATTCGGCGACCGACGATCCCAGGCACGGCGGATTGACACCGTTCGGGGAGACGGTCGTGCACGAACTCAACCGGCTCGGCATGTTGGTCGATCTCGCGCATGTCAGCGAGGATACGATGCGCGATGCGCTCCGCGTGTCGAAAGCGCCGGTGATCTTTTCGCATTCCAGCGCCCGCGCGCTCGACGACCATCCGCGCGACGTCTCCGACGACGTGCTCAGGCTGGTGGCGAAGAACGGGGGCGTGGTGATGGTCGCCTTCGCGCCCAATTATATTTCCGAGGACGCGCGGCATTGGTCGGCCGAGCATGCGGCGGAACGCGCGAGGCTCAACACGCCGCCCTTCGGCGGACTTTATGTCGGTCAGCCCGACAAGGCCGCCGCGGCGATGAAGCAATGGCTGGTCGATCATCCCCGTCCGAAGGTGACGATCGCGCAAGTCGCCGACCATATCGAGCACGTCGCGAAGGTGGCCGGGATCGATCATGTCGGTCTCGGCTCGGATTTCGACGGCTTGAGCAACGAGATGATCGACGGTCTCGACAGCGTCGATACCTATCCCGTTCTGCTTGGCGAGCTGATGCGCCGGGGCTGGACCGACGCCGACATCGCCAAGCTCGCCGGCGAGAACGTGCTGCGTGTGATGACCCGCGCCGAAGCGGTCGCGGCGTCGATGAAAGCCGAATTGCCCGCGACCGCGACGGTCGGCCAAGCGAAACCCTGATCGCGCGTGAACGCTTCGCTAAAAAAGGGCGCGTGACGGCGAAACTGTTGCGGAACGTGAGTTCGGCGCGGGCCTAACGTACCGCCGTACCTTCGTCGCCGCGATACTTGATCTGCAGGAAGCGTTCCCGCGTGGCCAGGCTGTCGAGGTCGCCCTGCGCCAGCTTCGCGGTCATTTCGGCGATCTCCTCGTCGATCAACTTTAGTCCGTCGGCAAGCTGCGCATCCGGGGTCTTGCCGTTGCGTTCGACGCTGCGCAGCGGCTGCGGCACGCGGGCATAGCCGTTGATGAACTCGGGCAGCTGCTCGCCCACCAGCCGGCGGATTTCAGCGGTGGCCGGATCGTCTTCGCCCAGCGACGCGAGTTGCGGCGCGAGCGTACCAAGCCGCACGCCGATGCCATCGATCAGCGTGCGCGCCGGGGCCGGAAGCGCCGGACGCTGGGTGTCGAGCCATCGGCTCGTCTGCGCAGGGAGAATGCGGATCGGCGTTTCGCGCAACCGTTCAGGCGTTGGCGGTGCGCCAGCGGGCATCAACGCGAGCACCAAGGTCACCGCGACGAGCAGCGCCATCACAGCCAGAGCGCCGAACATGCCGAGCGGCACGATATAGCCGATCACCACCGCGGCGATAAGGATCGCCGCATCCGTCAGCACGATCCGCGTGAGACGTTTGCCCGCCTCGCCGATCCGCGCTTGCTGGCGATAGCCCGAGCGCCGCTCGGCGGACACCCGGTCAAGAACCGCACTCGCGCGCGCCAGCGTGTCGTCCGAACTGGCCATCACACCGACTCGAGCTTGAAGGTGTCGGGCACGCCACCCGAATTTTGCGCCGCGCCCTCGGCCCGCGCGATATAGCCTTTCGATTTCTCGACCTCGTTGGTGAGCGTGTTGACCGTCGCCTTCATCGAATCGAGCGCCTTCAGCTTGAACACGTCGATCGCGTCCATCGTGTCGTAGATGTTTTGAAACGCGCGCTGCAGCGTTTCGGCGGGGATGGTTGCGGCCGCCGCTTGTTCGTGGATGGCCGCCGTCTGGCTCTTGAGCAGCGCGCCGGTTGAATCGATCAGCCCGGCGGTGGTCGTATTGAGCGCGGTGATCTGGTCGAGCACCAGCTTCTGGTTGGTCAGCGCCTGCGCGACGGTGACGGCGGTGCGCAGCGCCGAGACGGTGGTGGTCGATGCGCGATCGACCCCCTTCACCAGCTCGACATTGTTCTTTTTGACGAGGTCGAGCGCGAGATAGCCCTGCACCGTAACCGCCATCTGGGTCAGCAGGTCCTGCGTACGCTGTCGGACGTAGAACAACGCCGTCTCACGGATCGCCTTGGCCTTGGCCGGATCGGTATGATCGAGTTCGTTCGCCTTGTCCTCGAGCCGCTCGTCCATCGTTTTCGACAGGACGATCATCTGTTCGAGCCGCCCCATCGCGGTCCACAGATTGGCGCGCTCGGTGTCGATCGCGGCATTGTCCATCAGCAGCTCGTCCTTGCCGCGCCCCAGCGCCTTGAGGATCGCGCTGATGTGCGACTGCGACGACCGGTATTTGTCGAAATAGCCCGTCAATCCGCGGCCGAGCAGCTTGTTGAAGAAGCTACGGCTGGTCAGCTTGCCCGAGGGATCGAGTTGCTCGATCGTCCGCCGTAGCGCGATCAGGTCGGCGCCGACGCCCTTTTCGTTGTCCATCGCCTTGACAGGCTTGTCGAGAAACCGGTTGGAATGTTCGGCGGCGGCGCGGATTTCCTTCTGCCCCATCGCCGCGATCGCATCGACGCGCTTGCCGAATTCGGGCGAGTTGACGTCCTGCACCACCAAGTCGTCAACGAATTGATCGACCTTGGTTTGCAACTGCGTGCGCGTCTTCTCGTCGACCGGAACCAGCCCGGCGGCCTTGGCGGGCGCCACCGCTTGAACGGGGTCGGGCGGCGTCAGGACGAGATCGCCGACGGCTGCGGAAGAATCGGTCGGGGATGCGGTCGTGGCCATGCCAGTGCTCCAGCGGTGTCGTTGTCTAGATGAAGGGGATATGGACGCGGTTCAAGGCTCAGTCGGTCTCACGCCGTTCATGCCGCACGATCTGGCGCCCGTCGTGCAGATCGGCGGCCTTGCACTGGGCCGGATCGGGCGTGCGCGGCGCGACGCAGAACCGTGCCCCCGCCGCCAGCCCATCCACGATGCCAGTCGCACCGGTGGCGAGATCGAGCGGCTTCGTCTGCCCGCCCGACAGGAATACCGCGTGGCACATCCCGCTGGTCGATGCGCGGCAGGTCATCGTGGCGTTTCGATGCGCGGCATCGCCCGTCACTTCGGCCGTGACCATTGTCCGCCGTCCACCGCCGCACGCCGCGAGCGCCAGCGCAAATGTAACACCAAGAGCCGTCCGCGTCGCCATTACCCAATCCATCGTCCGTATTATATGAATAACACACATGTGATATGCCGGCCAATAGAATAATAACTTGATAGTTAGCCCGGCCCGCTTCGTGATAATGTCCCTGCTCGATAGCGAAAGGGGATGACCCATGCGAAACTGCGGTATCGTTGTCAGCTTCATTGTAGGCGGTTTGGCGATGGCCACGCCGGTGGTCGCCAGCAATGGCGGCGGCATGGGCATGGGGTCGGGCGGTTCAGGCAACGGGTTCCAGTCGCCCAGCAGCAGCGCGCCGATGTACGACCCGGCGATCGATTACCAGAAGGGCGTCGCCGCGCTCAAGGCGCAGGATTACAAATCGGCGCTCAAGTCACTGCGCAATGTGCTTTCGGCCAGTCCGCGTGACGCCAACACCAATTATCTGGTCGGGGTCGCGCTGCGCGGCACTGGCGACAACAAGCGCGCCGCCGATTATTTCGAGAAGGCGACCAAATACGACAAGACGATGCTGATCGCTTGGCGCGAACTGGGGGTTACCCGCGCCAAGCTCGGCGATGTGCCGGGCGCGACCGTCGCGCGTGATGCGCTTTCCGTGCGTCTCGCTGCCTGCGCCATGACCTGTACCGACAAAACCGGTATCCAGGCCGCGATCGACACGGTGTCGGCCGCGATCACCGCCGGACCGCAGGCGAGGCTCGGTCGCGCGCTGCCGCCGGCGCTGCGCGGGACCGCCGATGGCGACCATGCCTATCTGCAGGCCGTTTCGCTGATCAACCAGCATCGCTACGGCGACGCGATCGCTTCGCTCCAAGCGGCGCGCTGGGTGTTCGGCGCGCACCCCGACATCCTGACCTATATCGGTTTCGCCAACCGCAAACTCGGCCGGTATGCGGACGCCGAGGGCTATTATCGCGCCGCGCTGGCGATCTTCCCCAAGCATCGCGGGGCGCTGGAATATTATGGCGAACTGAAGGTCGAGCGTGGCGATCTGCCAGGTGCGCGGGGCAATCTCGCGCTGCTCGACCGGAGCTGCACGTTCGGATGCTACGAGGCCGAGGAATTGCGCCGTTGGATCGTGCTGGGCCGCGACCCGCTCGCCTGATCGCCGCCACCGCGCTCGTTGCGGCGACGGGGCTGATCGTCGCGGCTGCGGTGCGTGCGCCGGTGCTGCGCGCCGAACGCTGGCTTGCACCCGGTGCCCGGTTCGACGCGCTGGCGACGCGGCCACGTGAATGCCTCGCCGCGGCAACCGGAAAACAGGCCGCGCTCATGGCGATCGGACGAACCGCGTTCCGCACCCCTGAACTGCTTGGCGGGCAGGCGGCGAAGCTCCGGCTCACATGCGCGAGCTGCCATACCAACGGACGGCGCAATGCCGCGTTCGCCTTTCCCGGCCTGTCGGGCGATCCGGGCACCGCCGACGTCACCTCCGCCGTGATGAGTTCGCACCGCGACAATGGCGTGTTCGATCCCAGGCCGATCCCCGATCTCGCCTTCGTCGCCAAGGTATCACGCGATCCGGGCGATCCGGCGCTCGGTACCTTCGTCCACGGCATCGTCACGCAGGAGTTCGACGGCGCCGATCCCGGCAGCGTGGTCGCGGGCGGGCTGCTTGCCTATGTTCGTGCGATCCGCGCCTGCATTCCCGACACGCGCGAGGCGGTGACGCTGGACGGCGCGCTGGCCGATGTCGCGCGCGCGGTCGCGGCGGCGGGTGAGGCGGTGCGGCTCGGCGACCGTGGCGGCGCGCGGCTGATGCTCGGCGGCGCGCGCAACGCGCTCGGCGACATCGACGAGCGCTATCCGCGTCAGCCCGAAGCGCGCGCCGGCCTGCGTCGCGCCGATGCCGACTTGCTTCGCCTGCAGCTCGCGTTGGACGTGACGGTCAGCGATCCGGCCGCCAGCCTCGCCGCGTGGCGTTTCCCGGTGTCGCTGCTCGCGACGCTACGCCGCGGGCAGGCGCGGTCACTTTATGACCGCGCCACGCTTGCGCGGGCACTCGCCGCTTCCTGAGCACCGTACCTTGTTGCGGCGCGTCAATTCGGCTATGCGCGCCTCCGAACCCGCCTTCGGGCGCCCCGATCAGGATATATCATGAGCCTCCGCAACGTGGCGATCATCGCCCACGTCGATCACGGCAAGACCACGCTTGTCGACCAGCTGTTCCGCCAGTCGGGCACCTTCCGCGACAATCAGCGCGTCGAAGAGCGTGCGATGGATTCGAACGACCTGGAAAAGGAGCGCGGGATCACGATCCTCGCCAAATGCACGTCGGTCGAGTGGCACGGCAAGGACGGCGACACGCGGATCAACATCGTCGACACGCCGGGCCATGCCGATTTCGGCGGCGAGGTCGAGCGCATCCTGTCGATGGTCGATGGCGTTGTGCTGCTGGTTGATGCCGCCGAGGGCGCGATGCCGCAAACCAAGTTCGTCACGGGCAAGGCGCTAGCGCTCGGGCTGCGGCCGATCGTCGTGGTCAACAAGATCGACCGCTCGGACGCGCGAGCGCAAGAAGTGCTGGACGAGGTGTTCGACCTGTTCGTGTCGCTCGACGCGACCGACGAGCAACTCGACTTTCCGGTGATTTTCGCCTCTGGCCGCAATGGATATGCAGGTGACAATCCCGATGTGCGCGAGGGCACGCTGGCACCGCTGTTCGAGACGATCGTCAACCACGTGCCGCCGCCTTCGGCCGATCCGGACGGTCCGTTCAAGTTCCTCGTGACATTGCTCGATCGTGACAATTTCCTCGGCCGGATCCTCACCGGCCTCGTTTTCTCGGGGTCGATCAAGGTCAACATGCCGATCCACGCGCTCGATAATGACGGCAACATCGTCGAGACCGGGCGCGCGTCGAGGATCATGGCGTTTCGCGGCCTGGAGCGTGTGCCGGTCGATGAGGCCAATGCCGGCGATATCATCTCGATCGCGGGCCTGACGCATACCACCGTCGCCAACACCATCGCCGACCCCAGCGTGAGCGAGCCGCTCCACGCCCAGCCGATCGACCCGCCGACACTGTCGATGCGCTTCGCGGTCAACGATTCGCCGATGGCCGGGCGCGAGGGGACGAAGGTGACGAGCCGGATGATCCGCGACCGCCTGTTCCGCGAGGCCGAATCGAACGTCGCGATCAAGGTGACCGAGGCCGCCGATCGCGATTCGTACGAAGTCGCCGGACGAGGCGAGCTACAGCTCGGCGTGCTGATCGAGACGATGCGCCGCGAAGGGTTCGAGCTCGGCATCAGCCGCCCGCGCGTGCTGTTCCGCGACGGCGAAGGAGGCGGCCGCGAGGAGCCGTACGAAACCGTGGTGATCGACGTCGACGAGGAATATTCGGGTACGGTCGTCGAGAAGATGGCGATCCGCAAGGCCGAGCTGACCGACATGCGCCCCTCGGGCGGCGGCAAGATCCGAATCACCTTCTCGGCGCCGTCGCGCGGGCTGATCGGCTATCACGGCGAGTTCCTGTCGGACACGCGCGGCACCGGCATCATGAACCGGCTGTTCGAGAAATACGGGCCGTACAAGGGCAATATAGAGGGCCGGAAGAATGGCGTGCTGATCTCGAACGGCGCAGGCGAGGCGAATGCCTATGCGCTCGGCCCGCTCGAGGAGCGCGGCGTGATGATGGTCGGCCCCGGCGAGGCGCTGTATGAGGGTATGATCATCGGCGAGAACGCCAAGCCGGACGACCTCGAGGTCAATCCGATGAAGGCCAAGCAGCTGACCAACTTTCGCGCGTCGGGCGGCAAGGACGACGCGATCCGCCTGACCCCGCCGCGCAAGCTGACGCTCGAACAGGCCATCGCCTATATCGACGATGACGAGATGGTCGAGGTGACGCCGAAGTCGATCCGCCTTAGGAAACGCCATCTCGACCCGCACGAACGCAAAAAGGCGAGCCGGGCGAAGCAGGCGGCGTAGTGGGCGAGAACTCGGAGTAGCATGCGCCCGTGCCGGGTCGTGCTGCACGCACGACAGGGCAACCTCAGCAGGCGTTTGCGGTCATCTCCGGAGCGGACAATCTCGACCATGTCGCGGACGTGCTGAGCATGATGCCGGTCGTCTGGCACCGTTTTAGCTGAAACCGCACCTTGCGGGCGCGAAAATCGAGCGAAATTCTGCGGAAATTTTCCATCAGATCAGTCCCGAGAAACATCGCGGGATGATCATCGAGGCCGAAGGCGGCGAAGGGCGGCACGTCGGCGAAGGCGATGACCACGTCTCGCATCACGATCGGGCCGATGCGAAGTTCGTCGAGATGCGCCAACTGTATATCGACGGAGACGCCCGTGACCCCGATCACCGTCATCGTCTGCAGCTTCTTTGGGTTGTGCCGAAAAAGCCGATCGCGCAGCGCCATGTTGCCGATCGTGATTTCCGATCCGGTGTCGATGACGGCATCCACCGGCCGTCCGTTCGCGCTCGCCTGCGTGAGGATGAGCTGGCCATGCCGCCGACGCGCGATCACGATGATATCACCATCCATTTGCGGCGGCGGGCGGCGCGCGTCCTCCACGGTGATGACTCGCTTGTCGAAATCCATCATCAGTCGTTGCTCGACCAGCGCGTCGATCCCAAGCAGCCCCTCGGCGCCGAGATCCTCGTCCTTGAGCACGGGTAGATCGAGGTCGTGCAGCGTGGTCTGACCCAGGCGCAACTCGGATACCGTGACGCGATCGACCAATCCGCTGGCCGTCATCCCGTGCAGCATCACGGGGGTGGCGGGTGGCAGTTGTAACCCTCGCGCGGTTTTTGAACTCACCGCCGACGTATCCGCGCCGCTATCGACCACGAAGCGGAACGGACCGCGTCCCGCGACCTGCACCGGTATCATCATGCGCGTATCGACCTTGCGCGCGGCGATGTCCGTGCCGCCGATCGCTAACGTGTTATCGACGACGGCGGGCGGCAATGGCGCAAGCTTCGGCGATGTCGGCGCGGCGCGGTCCGGCTTGGTCACGGGGTTCCGCTCGGCGCCAGGCGCGGGAGTGACCGCCACGGCTCCCGCCAGAGCCAATCCGCCGAGAAGCTTGCGGCAAGCGACCCTGATGGGTGAGGCCTTCATGAGGGCAGTTTACCGCTTGATCAGGCATTTCGCTATCAAGATTCACAACCTGCTCTATCCCCACGCTATTC
The DNA here is from genome assembly GCA_039916765.1 of Sphingomonas sp. GTDB lineage: Bacteria > Pseudomonadota > Alphaproteobacteria > Sphingomonadales > Sphingomonadaceae > Sphingomonas. The sequence goes on along the minus strand of JBDSKT010000139.1, from coordinate 372 downwards.
GCGGCGTCTGGCGCGTGAGAAGGGTAGGGCGTATGCAGAGCCTTGCCCGACATCGCGCATCGATCGGTTGGTGTTGCCCGCCTTCACGCCCGCGCGCTGATCGGCGATCGGGCTGGATACCATGTCCGACGCGATCCGCCTGACCCCGCCGCGCAAGCCGACGCTTGAACAGGCGATCGCCTATATCGACGATGACGAGATGGTCGAGGTAACGCCCAAGTCGATCCGCCTGAGGAAACGCCATATCGACCCGCACGAACGCAAGAAGGCGAGCCGGGCGAAGGTGGCGGCCTAAACCGGCTGCGGTCGAGCGCTGTTCAAGGCCGCGAGCATCGGCGTGATCGCGTCGATCCAGTGCGCCTCGACCGTCTC
>JBDSKT010000138.1:0-3885 GCA_039916765.1 Sphingomonas sp. | reverse complement strand
GGGCGCGCCAATCTCGCCAGCCAGCAGGCCGCGATCCGCACGACGCTGCCAACCTATCCCAACGAAAAGATCGTCTACGCCTGCAAGCCGGCGGGCTGATCCGGTTTTGCTCCGCGCACCCAGAACGGCGCGACGAAATTGCCCTTGCGGTACGCCTTCCACAGGATCGCGGCGCCCGCCAGCGTGCACACGACGATCGCGGGCAACGATGCCTCGGCGCCGAACGATCCGCCCGTCAGCAGGTCCGATCCGGCGACATGCGGCACGAACAACCCGTCCTGCCGGAAGCCCGAGACCGCGATGCCGTACACCCCGCCCTGGGTGAAATTCCACGCCGCGTGCACGCCGATCGCCGCCCATAGCCGCCGCGTCAGCATGTACAGCGCGGCGAGCATGATCCCGGCTTCTAGGGCGATCGCGGCGCCCGCGACCAGCGTCGCGTTCGGGTTGCCGAGGTGAAGCGCGCCGAACAGGGCCGCCGAAGCGGCCAGGGCGATCCAGCTGCCCAGCCACGATTCGACAAGGCGGAAGAAGATGCCGCGAAGGATAATCTCCTCGGTCACGCCGGCGGTGATCGACAACGCCAGCACCGGAAGCACAACCTGCGCCGGATGCGTCCCCACGATCCGGTATCCGCCACCGATCGCGATGATCCCGATCACGATCGAGAACAGCGCAAAGCCGGTCGCCAGTCCGAAACCCAGTTCGCGCGCCCACCCCGACGGCGCGAATTCATCGACCCGCGCGCGCCGTTCGATGAAGCGGACGAAAATGAAATATCCGGCGACGAAGCACGCCGATGCAAGCACGGCGACGAGCATCGCCGCCCAGCCGTTCCCCGCATGCGGGATCGCGTGCGACGCCACCCGCGCCAACAGCCCCGCGCCCATCATCGTCGCGATCGCGATCACCAGCAGCACGAGGGGAAAATGGATGATCCGCCAGACCAGGCTGTCGGGTGGCGTGACTGGCTCGATCGGCGGCATCGCAATTCCCCCTTGCGTGTGTCGCGCCGCACTAACACACCGCCGGGGCGGCGCAATCGCCAAGTTTCAGCGGCGATCCACCCGCGCCGCAAAGCAGCCGCGCTTGGCGAAATGAACGTGGAGATAGGCGACCGCAGGATCGACGAACATTCGCGCGATCAGCGGCTCCAGCTCGGTGCCGTCGATGACGTCGGCGTCGGTCATCATATCGTCCGCGTCGAATGCCCTGACCGACAGCAGCCGCGTGGCCAGTTGCTCGGGCACGCTGTCGGTAAACGACGCCGCCGCCGTCGCACCGTCGCGTACGAAGATCGCATGGCGCGAGCGGTACGGCGTTTCGACCGGGAGATGCTCGTAATTGAGTAACAGCAGCGGCACGCCCGGCTGCACGTCCTCGAGCGTGATCCGGCACGGAAAGCCATGCGTCTTGGTCGAGACGACGCGCTTTATCCCGCGCTCGGCCAGCGCTTCGTCACTTTGGCCGAACAGCGCGGCGAATGGCGCCGGGTCCAGCCCGTTGATCATATAGGTCACCCATCCACTCCTTCTCGCTTCAACAACACCCGCTTGCGATCGACCCCATAGGCATAGCCCCCGATGCCGCCGTCGCCGCGCTGGACCCGGTGGCAGGGAATGACGACGGCGACCTGGTTGGCGCCGCACGCGCTGCCGGCGGCGCGCACCGCTTTGGGATTACCGGCGATCGCCGCCAGCTCGGCATAACTCCGCGTCTCCCCCGCCGGGATGTCGCGCAGCGCCTGCCACACCGCCTCCTGAAACGCGGTGCCGCGCACGTCGAGCGGCAGGTCCTGGTCGCGCTCGGGCGATTCGACCGCCGCGACCACCCGCGCCGCGAGATCGGCGAGCGCCGCGCCGCCGGGGATGATCTCGGCCTTGGGGAAGCGCGTCTCGAGCGCCGCCTCGTCCTCGTCGAACGACACACGGCACAACCCCTTGTCGGTCGCCGCGACGAGCATCTTGCCCAGGCTGGTGTCGGCGATGGTCCAGCGGATCGTCACCCCCGCCCCACCCCGCGCCCAGGCGCTCGGCGTCATCCCCAGCCGCTTGGCGCCGCCTTCGTAGAACCTGCTCGGCGCGGAATAGCCCGCCTCGTAGATGGCATCCGTCACGCTCGTCTCCTTGGAAAGTGCCCGCGCCGCGCGCTGCGCCTTCAGCCCGCGCGCATAGGCGGCCGGCGTCACGCCGGTGGCCCGTTTGAACAGCCGGTGGAAATGATGCGGCGCATAGCCGACCCGCGCGGCGAGTTCCTCGAGCCCGATCAGATCTTCCGCCGCCTCGAGCAACGCCACCGCGCGCGCCACCGCGATCCGGTCGCGGCCGACTTCATCGGGCTTGCAGCGAAGGCATGCGCGAAACCCGGCGGCCCGCGCCTCGACACCGTCGCGGAAGAAGGCGACATGCTCGCGCTTCGGATGCCGTGCCGGACAGCTCGGTTTGCAATAGATGCCGGTGGTTTTCACCGCGCCGACGAAGCGCCCATCAAGCCCCCTGTCGCGCCGCTCGAACGCGGCCCAGGCGCTATCGGGATCGATCAATTCGTTTTCCATGCCGCAAACATAGGCGCGTGCACGCGTCGCCACATCCCGACATTTGCGGTCAAAGCCCGCTGGTTCGTTAACCATTCCCGCCTAGGGCAAACATCCGAAATGGATGGAATCTCGATATGACCCGCACTTCCAACCTGCGCCGCCAGCATGACGCCGCGATCGCGCTTGTCGCGGACATCCAGAAGCTCGTCGCAAGCCCAGGCGCGCTCCAGACGCGCGAAACCGCGTTCCAGGTGACGATGCTTCTCGCCAAGCTTACGGGGCTCCTGCGCATCCATTTCGCGCAAGAAGATCGCGTGCTGTATCCGTCGCTAATGGTCTCAGGCCGCGGCGGCGTCGCGGCGACCGCGCGTCGGTTCGCCGAGGAAATGGGGCAGCTCGGCCCCGTCTATGCCGCGTTCGCCGAGAAATGGACCGTGACGGACGCGTTGCTCGCCGATCCGGACGGGTTCCGACGGGAGAGCACCACCGTGTTCGATGCCCTGGCGAATCGCATCGAGCGTGAGAATCATGAGCTGTACCCGATGGCCGAGACGCGCGGCCAGGACGACGAAAAGGCCGACGCCGCCTGAAGCCATCGACGTCCGCCCGCGAGCCGGTTTCGCGGTGTCCGGCTTGCATCCCCATCCTCACGATGCTAACCGCGCCGCGACCCATCAGGGGGCCCGATTCCGGGGCCCCTTTTCGTATGGATCGCACAACCGTTCCCAGTGAGGATTTCGATCGCGTGGAGACATCCGGCGGTATTCAGGCAAGCTTAGGTGGGCGCTATGCGACCGCGTTGTTCGAGCTCGCCCGCGACGAGAAGACGCTGCCGGCGGTCGAGGCAAGCCTCGGCGCGGTGCGCCAGGCGATCGATGAATCGCCAGAATTCTCGCGCCTGATCGCCAGCCCGTTACTCGGCCGCATCGACGCGATGAAGGGCATCGAGGCCGTTGCCGGGGCGATGAAGCTCGATCCGACGACCACGAAATTCCTCGGCGTGCTGGCGCAAAACCGGCGCCTGTCGCAATTGCCGCAGATTATCCGCGCGTTTCGCGCGCTGGCCGCAAACTTCCGCGGCGAGACCAGCGCGGAGGTGATCTCGGCGCACCCGCTCGACACGGCGCAGGTCGACGCGCTCAAGCAGCAGCTTCGCCAGCGCGTCGGCCGCGACGTTTCGGTCGATCTCTCGGTCGATCCCTCGCTCCTCGGCGGGCTGGTCGTGAAGATCGGCAGCCAGATGATCGATTCGTCGATCAAGACCCGTTTGAACTCCCTCGCGCACGCGATGAAAGGCTGAAGGCTTAGACAATGGATATCCGCGCCGCAGAAATCTCCAAGGTCATCAA
>JBDSKT010000137.1:0-3417 GCA_039916765.1 Sphingomonas sp. | reverse complement strand
ACGATCGGGCTTGGCGATGACGGCAAGCTCGCCGATCCGCTGCTGCGCGGCCAGATCGCGCTGTTCGAAATACGCGCCAAGGCGTTCGGCATGATGTCCGAGCGGTTCATCGACGAGCTCAAGGCCGGCAAGGCGCACCCCGCCCAGCCGAGCATGATGAAATATTACGGCACCGAGCTGAACAAGGCACGGTACGAGCTGATGATGGCGGCGGGCGGCTCCGACGCGCTCGAATGGGAGAGCGAAGCCTCGCACGGTGGCGCGACGCCGCGCGCGTGGCTCCGCACCAAGGCCAATTCGATTGAGGGCGGGACGAGCGAAATCCAGCTCAACATCATTGCCAAGCGGATTCTGGAACTGCCCGGCGCGTAGCGGATCCCGGGCTTCGGTGCACGCTGAGTGCCCGCCGCGACCGGATCGACTGACCCCAGCATTCCGGCTGAACCGGAATACGGAGAGAGAAATGCCCCTCTACCTCAACGAAGAACAGGCCATGTTGCGCGACACGGCGCGCGATTTCGTCGCCAAACATGCGCCTGTTGCGCACCTGCGCCAACTTCGGGACGCGAACGACGCGACCGGTTTCAGCCGCGACTTGTGGAGGCAGTTCGCCGAAATGGGGTTCACCGGCATCCTGATCGGCGAGGAACAAGGCGGCCTCGGCCTCGGCCACGTCGAAGCGAGCGTGGTGCTGGAGGAGATCGGGCGCAACCTTTCACCCTCGCCCTTCCTTTCCACCGCCGTCGCCGCGGTGGAGGCGCTCAAGGGCACGCCGCACGCGGATCGCTGGTTTCCCGGCATCCTCGCTGGCGAAACCATCGCGGCGCTCGCGATCGATGAGGGCGCCAAGCACCGCGACCGCGTCGCACTGCGGGCGGAACGCTCGGGCAACGGCTTCCGCCTGTCGGGCACCAAGCAATTCATCGTCCACGGCCATGTCGCCGATCTGCTGATCGTCGCCGCCCGCACCGCCGGCGCGCCGGACGACAAGGACGGCGTCACGCTCTTCACCATCCCTCGCGATACCCCCGGACTCGTTACATCGCCGGAACGACTTGCCGATTCGACATTGGTCGCGCGCGGCAACTTCGCCAACTTCCGGCTCGATGCCGATGCCGTGATCGGCGAGATTGACGCTGGCCGCGCGCCCCTCGACCGCTTGCTCCGCGCAGGCCGTACCGGCGCCTCGGCCGAACTGCTCGGCGTCGGTGGCGGGGCGATGGACATGACCGTCGGCTACCTCAAGGAGCGCAAGCAGTTCGGCGTGCCGATCGGCAGTTTCCAGGCGCTGCAGCACCGCGGCGCGCACCTCTATGGCGAGCTGGAGGTCGCGCGCGCGGCGGTGCTCAAGGCCGCGCAGCTGCTCGACGCGGGCGACCCAGAGGCGGACGCCGCCGTCTCGGTCGCGAAGGCGATGACCAGCCTCGCCACCACGCTTGCGGTGCAGGAGGGAGTGCAGATGCACGGAGGGATCGGCATGACCGACGAGTATGACATCGGCTTCTACATGAAGCGCGCCCGCGTTCTTGCCGAGCTGTTCGGGGATGCCAATTACCACGCCGACCGACTGGCGATCACGGCTGGCTACTGATAGCGCAGCGCCCATGGAACCGCCCGCACCCGCCGACGATACCCCGTTAGCGCTCGCCCAAGGGTTGATCGATCTGCTCGACGTGGAGGAGATCGACCGCGACCTTTATCGCGGCAAGCGGCAGCCTGGCGGCGTTGGTCGCGTATTCGGCGGCCAAGTCATCGCTCAGGCGCTGCAGGCCGCGCAGCGATCGACTGATGAGCCCAAGGCGGCGCATTCGCTTCATGCCTATTTCATGCGGCCCGGCGACGAGAACTACCCGATCATCTACCGCGTGGTACGCGACTTCGAGGGCAAGAGCTTCGCCACGCGCCGCGTCATCGCGATGCAGCAGGGTCAGCCGATCCTCAACATGGCCTGCTCCTTGCAGCGCCCGGAAGAAGGCCTTCACCATCAGGACGCGATGCCCGATGTCCCCGACCCCGACACGCTGAGGTCGGAAGCCGAGCTTAGGCAAGGACTTGCGGACGAAATCCCAGAGAAGTTCCGCCGCTTCTTCCTGCGTGCGCGACCGATCGAAATACGACCGATCAACCCGCGCCACTGGTTCAATCCCGTGCCGCAAGAGCCTCACAATGCCTGCTGGATGCGTCTCGTCGCACCTATCGATGACGACACGGCGATGCATCGCGCCATTCTCGCCTATGCGTCGGACATGACGTTATTGGGCACGGCGCTGCTGCCGCACGGCGTCAATTGGATGACGCATAACGTGCAGACCGCTAGCCTCGATCATGCCTTATGGTTTCACGAGCCGTTTCGCGCCGACGATTGGCTGCTCTATGCCACCGACACTCCCTGGGCAGGCCATGCGCGTGGATACAATCGCGGCAAGATCTACGCTCGCGACGGTCGTCTCGTCGCGAGCGTGACACAAGAGGGATTGATCCGGATGCGCGCCTGACGCGCGCGCGGCTACGGGCTTTTGGGGTGGTCGTTCTTCGCGGACACGGCCAATATGATCGCCGCCGCACCGATCGCGAGCGCACCCACGGCAGCCGCGGTTTCACCACCCGACAAATGGCTGGCCCTCGTTGTCGTCGCGCCTGCTCGCACGCCCGGCGCGCCCGATAGGGAAAGCGAAGCCGCAGGGTTCCCTGGCGCCGCCAGGACAGGCGTCGCGGTAAAAGTGGCAAGGGCGGTGAGGCCCATAATCATTCTGGTACGCATCTCACTCTCCATCGGTGGAGCAGCGCCAACCGCTTGGTTTGATGAGAGTTCCTGGCATTCCAGATGGTCGGGACGAATGGGTGATCTGGCGGGTCGAACCGACCGGTCGTTCAGGGATGAACAACGCCCTTCAGTCGTATTCAGCAACTATCCCGGGCCAGGCGCGTAATGTCCTCATGGCCCGATCCCCGGGAAAGAGGATATTTTCATGAAGATCTTGAACGCGATCGCAGCCGCAGGGCTGCTCCTGTCGAGCGCAACCGTCGCGACCGCCGCGCAGGCTCAGAATTACGACCGCGACCATAGCCAATATGATCGCGACCACCGCGGCGACCGCGACGATAATCGCGGCAATTGGGATCGCCACGATAACGACCGCCATGCCGGCTGGGACCACGGTCGCCATAACGGGTGGAACAACCACCGCCGCTGCTGGACCGAATGGCGCCATCATCGCCAGGTCCGTATCTGCCGTTGATGAGAACGTCGGGGCGGCGCAAGTCGCCCCGATTGCCATATGCTCTACACGGTGGTCTTGCCGTATTCTTGTCTGGTTACGGGATGGCTTGAAGACAGGCCGCCATCGACCGCCAACGCTTGGCCATTGACGTAACTTGCGTCGTCGGACGCCAGGAATACCGCCACCTTTGCAAGCT
>JBDSKT010000136.1:0-8243 GCA_039916765.1 Sphingomonas sp. | reverse complement strand
TGCTCGAGCGACCCGAGGCCATCGAGCAGTTCGTCGGCGAAGTCGGTGATCTTCAGGAACCACTGGTTCAACTTGCGCTTCTCGACCAGCGCGCCCGAGCGCCAGCCACGCCCGTCGATAACCTGCTCGTTGGCGAGCACGGTCATGTCGATCGGGTCCCAGTTGACCGTCGATTCCTTGCGGTAGACGAGGCCGGCGGCAAACAGGTCCAGGAACAGCGCCTGTTCGTGGCCGTAATATTCGGGCTCGCACGTCGCGAGTTCGCGGCTCCAGTCAAGCGCGAAGCCCAGCCGCTTCAATTGCGCCTTCATCGTCGCGATGTTGGCGCGGGTCCAGCCGCCGGGGTGCACGCCCTTTTCCATCGCGGCATTCTCGGCCGGCATGCCGAACGCGTCCCACCCCATCGGATGAAGCACTTCCATGCCCCTCATCCGCCGATAGCGCGCGAGCACGTCGCCCATCGTATAGTTGCGCACATGCCCCATATGGATCCGCCCCGAGGGGTACGGAAACATCTCGAGCACATAGGATCGCGGCTTTGGCGAATCGTCGCTGGCGGCGAAGGTGCGGCGGTCGTCCCACACTTTCTGCCAGGCCGCGTCCGCCTTCAGCGCGTTGAAGCGGGACGCCACCTGAGGGAATCCCTTATTTCGTCGCGACGGCGGCCCGGCGCAGGTCGCGAGCGCGGGTCAGGATGATATCCTCGAGCTTCTGCGTCGTCGATGCCTCGACCGGCGCCGCGACCCATTGTCCGGCCTGGTTGACCTGGCGAAGCGCGGCGACACGCACCGCGTCGGCACGCAGGTCCTGGTCGAGGATCGTCACCGTCACCTTGGTGCGCTCGCCCGGCGCGGAGGGATTGACGTACCAGTCGGTGACGATCACCCCGCCGTTCGAATCGGTCTGCACCAGTGGCATGAACGACAGCGTGTCGAGGCTCGCGCGCCACAGATAGGCGTTGACGCCGATCGTCGTCACCTTCGAGGCGGCAAGGTCGGTCTGGCGGTTCACGGTATGGTGCGCGCAGGCGCCGAGGCCGAGCGGGACAAACGAAACCATCATCGCGGTGCGCAACAGGCGGGTCATCGGCGGCTTCCTGGACATTTTCATGGGTGCGAGCTTCTATAGATCGTCCCGCGCCCGCCGCAAGCGCACGCGAGTCTGTGTGTCTGGTGCAACAGTCGCGGGAAATTGAGTCCGAACAGTGGCATGCCGCGATTGAAACGTGATACGAAGGCCATGACATAGTGCGGCGTGCGCATCATGCAGGGGTTTCAGGTGAGTTCAGGTCGGTTGCTGTCGGGGTTGTCGCTGGGGGTGCTCGTCGCCGCCGGCCTCGCCGTGGCACCCGCGCTCGGCGCGCCGGAGCGCGCGGCACGCCTTGCCGGGATCGATTCGTCGCCGGCGTTCGGCGGGTTCGGCACCTTCACTCCGGCCGCGGCCGATCCGCGCCTGGCCGCGGTGCTCGCGCGGGGCGGTCTCGATACCGACGGTTTCCAGTTCACGCCCGCCGAATCGCATCATGGCGGCAGCCGCGCGGTGACGGTCGCAGTGCGCGCCCGCTCGTCGCAGCCCGCTATCGAAGCGCAGCGCGCCGCCGCCGTCTCGGCGGCGCCCGCCACGGTCAGCCTGACGCCGGTCGCGTACAATCTCGGCCTCGCGGTCGGCTGGCGCCGGTTCGCGCTGTCGGGCGATGTCGCCAAGGTCGATCTCGCCGGCGCGCCTGGCAGCCGCGAAGCGGTCGATCTGGGCGTCAGCTATGCCGGCAAGCGGCTGAGCGGGCAGGTCCGCGCGGGCGCCGATCGGCCGCTCGCCGGTTCGTCGCGCCTGATCGATCAGGGCCCGGCTTATTCGGTCGATGCCGCCGCGTCATACAGCCTGACCCAGCGCCTCGATGTGACCGCGGGCGTGCGCTACAAGTCCGAGCGCGACCAGCTGCAGAAGCTGAGCGAAGACAGGCATGACAGCCAGGCCGTCTATATCGGCACCGCCTTCCGCTTCTGACCCGCGTGCGCCGCCGCCCAGGCGTCGATCCCCGCCCAGCCGTGAAACCCCAGGCGGCGCAACCGCGCGAACCGGCGTTCGTCCATCCCACCGAGCGCGATTGCCGGCACCCCGGCGATCCGCGCGAGCACGGCGGCGCGCCAGGGGCCGAGCGCCTTCGCGCCGGGGTGCGAGCGAGTCGCGAATACCGGCGACACGAACACCAGATCGACACGCGCCCGCCGCGCGATCAGCGCTTGCGCCAGACTATGCACCGATAGGCTGCGCAAACCGGGACCGTGCCGACCGTGAAATCCGTCGCCCCGGGGACCCAATCCCGCCGCGCCGCCCTGCAACAGCAGCAGCTCGCGAGCCGCCGCGATCCGCGCGACCCGGCCGAACAGCGCACGCCGCGCCGCTGGCGGCGTCGAATGGTGGCGAAAGACGATCCCCGCACCGCGCGGCAGGCGGTCGATCGCCGACCACAGATCGTCGCCCAGCCGCTCATCGGTCATCAGCCAGCGGGTCGGCAGCGCCATATGCGGGCGGGGCGGGGTCTGGCGGCGGGGCACGCGGCTGCTATAGCGCCGCCGATGACCCCCGACGACCCCGCCGCCGCCCCGCCCAACGCTCGCCTCGCCGCCGTCCGCGCGCGCATCGCCAAGGCCGAGCAACTGGCGCGACGGCCGGCGGCGAGCACCACGCTGATCGCGATCTCCAAGACGCAACCGGCGGACTCGATCATCCCGCTGATCGACGCGGGTCAGCGCGTCTTCGGCGAGAATCGCGTGCAGGAGGCGGAAGGCAAATGGCCGGCGTTGCGCGATGCATATGGCGACATCGCGCTACACCTCGTCGGCCAGCTTCAGTCGAACAAGGCGGAAGAGGCGGTCGCGCTGTTCGACGCGGTCCACTCGGTCGATCGGCCGTCGCTCATCGCCGCGCTGGCCCGCGCGATGGATCGGCAGGGTCGCCGCCCGGCCTGCTTCATCCAGATCAATCTCGCCGGCGAGGCGCAGAAAGGCGGCTGCGCGATCGACGATCTGCCGGGTTTGCTCGCCGAGGCGCGCGCGGCCGATCTTCCCGTCGCCGGGCTGATGACCGTTCCGCCGCAGGATCTTGAACCGGCGCCGTGGTTCGCGCTGCTCGCCAAGCTGGCGCGCGACCACGGCGTCGAGGGGCTCAGCATGGGCATGTCGGGCGATTACGAAACCGCGATCACACTCGGCGCCACGCATGTGCGCGTCGGCACCGCGCTGTTCGGTGCGCGCGCATGACGGTCGGCGAACGGATCGGCGGGCGCCGCCCTGCTCCGCTCGCCTGCCGGTTCGACGCGTTGATCTTCGACTTCGACGGCGTGCTGATCGAGAGCGAATATGCCGGCAACAAGCATATCGCCGACTATTTGACGTCAAAGGGCCATCCGACCACGCCCGAACAATCCATGGCGCGGTTCATGGGGCTGGCCGGCGCCGATTTCCACGCCGCGGTGGAGCACTGGATCGGTCGAGCGCTGCCCGATGATTTTCATGAGGCGCGCCGCATCGAGGATGCGCGCGCGGTGCGCGAGGGCGTCGATCCGGTCGCGGGCGCGGTGGCGTTCGTGCGCGCCCTCCCGCCGTCGCTCCCGCGTGCGATCGCCTCGTCGAGTTCGACCCACTGGATCGAGCGCCACCTCGACCATCTGGGCCTGCGCGACGCGTTCGGCGACACGATCTTCTCGGGCCGCGAGCATGTCGAACGCGGCAAACCCGCGCCCGATCTCTACCTCCACGCCGCCGCCGCGCTCGGCTTCGATATCGCGCGCGCGGCGATCATCGAGGATTCGCCCGTCGGCGCGACCGGCGCGGTCGCTTCGGGGGGCTATGTCATCGGCTTCACCGGCGGCAGCCATTGCGCGCCCGACCATGCCGACCGGCTGCGCGCCGCCGGCGTCGCCGCCATCGCCGCCGATTTCGACGCCGTGGCGCGTCTCCTCGGCTGAGTGCTGTCCTACACGCGCGGCGTCTGTCATTGTCTGGCGATGATCATGCCGGGTGGTTTTCATCGTGTGGCGTTGGCGTCGCGTGCGTGTCGCGTCGCCGTCGCGAAAGTGTCGCGTGGCTGCGGCGTCCCAGGCGCATTGCTCGAAAAAACTCTCCAGCGTGTGAAGAGTGTGAAGATTCGCCTGGCTCTGCGCCTAGAATTCGTGCCCGGTCCGGTCGCGCTTCGTCGCCAGATAGCGTTCGTTGTGCCGATTGGGCGGGAGCACGTGCGGCACGCGCTCGACTACCGCGATCCCCGCCGCCTCGAGCTGGGCGACCTTGTCGGGATTGTTGGTCAGCAGCCGCACGCGCTCCTGCGCGAGCAGCGCGAGCATCCGCGCCGCCACCGCGAAGTTGCGCGAATCGACCGCGAAGCCGAGCCGCGTATTGGCATCGACCGTGTCGAAGCCCTGGTCCTGCAGCGCATAGGCACGCAATTTGTTGATCAGCCCGATCCCGCGCCCCTCCTGCCGCAGGTAGAGCAGGATGCCCCATCCGCTCGCCTCGATCGCGCGGATCGCCGCGTGGAGCTGTGGCCCGCAATCGCATTTGAGGCTGCCGAGCACGTCGCCCGTCAGGCATTCGCTGTGCAGCCGGACCAGTGGCGGCCGGCCGTCGGGTGTGCCGATCAGCAGCGCGATATGCTCGCCCGGCATTTCGGGCGTGCGGAAGGCGACGATCTCGGTGTCCTCGGCGCCGGCGACGGGCAGGCGCGCACGGCTGGCGATGGTCAGGCGCGCCGGATCCTCGTGCCGCTCGATATCGGCGGGCGTCAGCGCCACCTCGCCAACGCCCCCAGGCAAGGCGAAAAACGCCGGGAGCACACCGGCGATCCGCGCCAGCCGCAGCGCCGCGGCGCCGGCCTCCCGTTCGACCAGGTGGACGGCGTGGAACGGCCCCTTCAGTGGCGTGCGGAGATCGAGCTGCGGATCGGCAAGCGCGGTCGCGGCGGCGAAATCGAGCCAGCTCACGCGCTCGATCGACACCGGTGCGTCCGGCGCCGCCGCATCGATCTGGTTGGCGAGCTTGAGCGTCGCCGCGCGCCCGGCCGAGATCAGCACCGCCGCCGCGCCTTGCGGATCGAACGCCGCGAGCCGCACCGGATCGGCGGTCTCGACCGGGAGCAGCGCCAGCCCTCCTTCCGCGCCCTCGATCGCGACCGGCCAGCCGCGCCGCAGCGCGTCGATCGCCCGCGCGGTCAGCCGCGCGTTGCTCATGCGGCGAACTCGGTCATGATCGGCACATGGTCGCTGGGTTTGAGCCAGTTGCGGCACTCTTCGAACACATGGTGCCGGGTCGCCGATGCCGCGACATCGGCGGTCGCCCACATATGATCGAGCCGCCGCCCGCGATCGTTCACCGTCCAGTCGGGCGAGCGATAGCTCCACCAGGTGTGCAGCCGTGCGGGCGCGGGATGGAAATGCCGCCCGAGATCGACCCAGGAGTTGGACGCCTTCAGCGCGTCGAGCGCCTCGATCTCGACGCGCGTGTGGCTCACCGTGTTGAGCAATTGCTTGTGGCTCCACACGTCCGCCTCAAGCGGCGCGATGTTGAAGTCGCCGACCAGCAGCGTCGGCACGTCGAGCCTCTCGGACCAGCGGGTCATCCGCTCGACGAAATCGAGCTTCTGGCCGAATTTGGCGTTCACCGCACGGTCGGGCACGTCGCCGCCGGCGGGAACATAGACGTTTTCCAGCCGCATGCCGTTCGGCAATCGCACCCCGACATGCCGTGCCTCGCGGTTCGCCTGCCAGTCGAACCGGTCGTCCTCCACCACCGGCACGCGCGAGATGATCGCCACGCCGTGGTGCATCTTCTGGCCGTGCAGGATGACGTGATCGTAGCCGAGCGCGCGGAACGGCGCGGCGGGAAAGTCGCCGTCGATCACCTTGGTTTCCTGCAGGCACAATATGTCGGGCGCGGCCTCGCGCAGGAACCGCTCGACGATCTCGATCCGAAAACGGACCGAATTGATGTTCCAGGAGACGATCTTCACCGGGAGGGACTTAGGAGGTCGCAAGCGGTTCGTCACCCTGCGGCGACGGGAGCGCCACGCCGAAAACCGCTCGTCGCAGAAAGGCCCCCGCTCCGGGGGCATGGAGCGAGGGCCGACCTAGCGTTCGTCACGCAGGCGGGAAGTGGAGGGCCGGGCAACAGGGGGAAAATCCCGGGTCCACATCCGCAAGTCCGTTTCTAGGCCCCCGAACCTGTCGCCCATATGAACGAAAACTCATTTTTGCGGCGAATTCTTCTTCGGGTCGTTGAAGCGGAACGTTCCGTCGCTCACCGGCACGTCGAACTGTTGGTGCGACAGCCGGACCGAGGTGCGGTTATTCTGCGAATCAAGCGCGACCCAGCCTTGCAGCATCAATCCCGCCGGTGCACCCGCGTCACGCACGAAGATCATGCTGATACGGCCATATTCGGGATGATTCGGATCCGCCGCCATCACCGAGACGATGCGCGGATCGCTGCTCGGCATGATGCTGGCGATCTTGCCGATGTCGCGGCTCGGGTCGAGCAGGATGCCGAGCGGCGAGTTCTTGATCGGCCAGCGCTGCTTCTGTCCGACCGAATAATCGAGGAACCACAGCGACCCGCCATCGGCGACGATCAGGATGGGCACGCCCTTTTCATACTGGAAGCGGATCTTGCCCGGCTGCTTCAGCGTCAGCACCCCGGTCAGTACCTTGCCCGCACGGTCGGTCTGGGCGAAGTCGGCGGTCATGGTCTTCACCGCGCGCAGGTGCTGCTGCACCAGCGCCAGGTCGCCGGTCAGCGGCGCCGGCGCGGCGATGGCGGCCGGGGTGAACGCGATCAGCGCGAGTGCGGGCATCGAACGAAGGATCACGAAGGTCTCCCGAAAACAGCTGGCGGCGATAATGCCGCGCGCTTGAACCCGCTCTGAACCGCGCCAGCCTAGAGCGGGTTCCCGTCCCGGTCGCGCAGCACCTCGCGCCGGCCAACATGGTCGGGGCGGCCGACAATGCCGTCTTTCTCCATCCGCTCGATCAGCCGCGCCGCCGAATTATAGCCGACGCGAAGCTGGCGCTGGAGCCATGACGTCGACGCCTTCTGGCTTTCGACCACCAGCTGGATCGCGGCGCGATATTGTTGGTCCTCGGCCGAATCCTCGCCGGTCGGCGCGCCGTCCAGCGCGAAGCCGTCCTCGGGCTCCTCGGTCACCGAATTGACGTAGTCCGGTTGCCCTTGCGAGCGCCAGTGGTCGGCCACCGCGCGCACCTCGTCGTCGCTGACGAAGGGCCCGTGGACGCGCACGATGCCCTTGCCGCCCGGCATGTACAGCATGTCGCCCTTGCCCAGCAGCTGCTCGGCGCCCTGTTCGCCGAGGATGGTGCGCGAATCGATCTTGGAGGTGACGTGGAAGCTGATGCGGGTGGGCAGGTTCGCCTTGATGACACCGGTGATGACGTCGACCGAGGGGCGCTGCGTCGCCATGATCAGGTGGATCCCCGCCGCGCGCGCCTTCTGCGCGAGCCGCTGGATGAGGAACTCGACCTCCTTGCCCGCGGTCATCATCAGGTCGGCGAGCTCGTCGACGATGACGACGATCTGCGGCAGCGGCTGATAGTCTAGCTGCTCCTCCTCGTAGATCGGCTGGCCGGTGCCGGGATGATACCCCGTCTGCACTTTCCGACCCAGGGGTTGCCCCTTGGCGCGCGCCGCACGCACCTTCTCGTTGAAGCTGGCGAGGCTTCGCACCCCGACCGACGACATTTGACGGTAGCGGTCCTCCATCTGCTCCACCGCCCATTTGAGCGCGCGCACCGCCTTGGCCGGATCGGTGACGACGGGGGAGAGCAGGTGCGGGATGTCGTCATACATGCTCAGCTCGAGCATCTTGGGGTCGATCATGATCATTTTGCACTGGTCGGGCTTCAACCGGTACAAGAGCGACAGGATCATGCAGTTGAGCCCGACCGACTTGCCCGACCCGGTCGTGCCGGCGACGAGCAGATGCGGCATCGGTGCCAAATCGGCGATGACGGGATCGCCGGCGATGTTCTTGCCCAGCACCAGCGGCAGCGAGGCGGATTGATCCTCGAAGCTTTGGCTACCGATCAGCTCCTGCAGCGCCACCGTTTCGCGCCGCGCATTGGGCAGTTCGATGCCGATCACGGTGCGCCCGGGGATCGTCGCGACGCGCGCCGACACCGCCGACATGTTGCGCGCGATATCGTCGGCCAGCGATACCACGCGGCTGGCCTTGATGCC
>JBDSKT010000135.1:0-2948 GCA_039916765.1 Sphingomonas sp. | reverse complement strand
CAAGGGGTCGCGGCTGATCCTGCGGCGGGGCCGTTCGGACGACGTGCTGGCGCAATTGGCGAAGGAGGTCGGAGCCGCGCGGGTCCACTGTATCCGCCACTACGAGCCATGGTGGCGTAATGCGGAGCGCGCCGTCTCGAAACGGCTCGATCTGCTTTGCCATGACGGAAATTATCTTGCCCCGCCAGGCTCGATCACGACGGGGGCGGGCCAGCCCTATAAAATCTACACGCCTTTCTGGCGCGCGCTTCAGGCGCGAATGCCGCCACCTGATCCTATACGGCGGCCGGCGCATATCCCCCTGCCGCTGCGCTGGCCCGAAAGCGATAAACTGGCCGATTGGCGCCTGCTGCCGAGCAAGCCCGACTGGGCCCAGGGATTCGCCGCCGGCTGGACTCCGGGCGAGCAAGGAGCGCATGTCCGCCTCGAGCATTTCCACGACGGTGCGCCGGATTACGATGAGACGCGCAATTTGCCGTCCATCGAAGGTAGCTCCCGCCTCTCGCCGCACCTGCATTTCGGCGAAATTTCGCCGGCGCAAGTCTGGCACGGCACCGCCCGTCGCGGCGGATCGGTCGACACGTTCCTCGGGGAAATCGGCTGGCGCGATTACGCGCAGAACCTCATCCTCCAATTCCCCGATTATGCCGCAACGAACGGACGTGAGGCATTGGACAACTTGGCCTGGCGCTCCGGACCCGCCGCAAAGAAGGATCTGGAGGCATGGCGGCAAGGCCGTACCGGTTATCCGATCGTCGATGCCGGAATGCGCCAGCTCTGGGCGACCGGCTGGATGCATAACCGGGTGCGGATGATCGCCGCCTCGTTCCTCATCAAGCACTTGTTGATCGACTGGCGCGAGGGCGAAGCGTGGTTTTGGGACTGTCTGGTCGATGCCGACTACGGCAACAATTCGGTCAATTGGCAATGGACCGCGGGGACCGGGGTCGATTCGAACATGTTCGCGCGGATCATGGCGCCCTTGGTCCAGTCGGAGAAATTCCGCGCCGGCGACTATATCCGTCGATGGGTGCCCGAACTGAAAAATCTGACCGATGCGGCGATCCACGATCCGGACAAAGCGGGATGCCGCCCGGCCGCGTATCCAGCGAAGATCATCGGTCACCGCGAAGCGCGAGAACGGGCGCTGGCGGCGGCGCGAAAGGCGCGATAAGCGATGCGTCATGTGGGGCGACAAGCGGATGCGCATTGCACCGATCGGCGATCGCGTGCTCGACCGGATCGACCGGGGGCTGGTGACGGGGGCGATCGACGCCACCTTGCCCGGCGGCGTGCGCTGTCGGTTGGGCGGACATGCGCCGGGGGTTGAGGCGGCGGTCACTATCGTTCGTTGGCGCGCGCTGCGGCGGCTGGCCGCCAGCGGATCGGTCGGCTGGTACGAGGCATGGGCGGAGGGGGACTGGACCAGCCCCGATCCGGTCGCGTTGTTCGAGCTTTTCATGGCCAATCGCCGCTCACTCGGTAACGCCGCGCGCGCCAAGGGGCTTTTCAGGTTGCTGCGTCGGGCCCGGCACGTTTTACGGACCAACAACCGACCCGGCGCCCGCCGCAACATCGCCGCGCATTATGATTTGGGCAACGACTTCTATGCTGAATGGCTCGACCCCTCGCTGACCTATTCGAGCGCACTGTTCGACGAGCCACTCCTCCCCGAACAGTCGTTGGAAATCGCGCAGGATGCCAAGCTTGCAGCGGTGCTGGAGCGTACGGCGACCAAGCCGGGAGATACGATTCTTGAAATCGGTTGCGGCTGGGGTTCCTTTGCCGAACGCGCTGCGCGTGCTGGGGTCGGTGTGCATGCCATCACGCTGTCGAGCGAGCAGAAGACGTTCGTCGATTGTCGTATCGCCGCAGCGGGGCTGGAGGGCGTAACGGTATCGCTAACCGACTATCGAGACGTGGCGGGGACGTTCGACGCGGTGGCGAGCATCGAAATGGTCGAGGCGGTCGGAGAGCGATACTGGCCGGAATATCTAAACGCGATATCACGCGTGCTAAAGCCTGGCGGGAGGGCCGCGATCCAGTTCATCTCGATCGATGACGCGATTTTCGATGCCTATGCCGGCAGCGTCGATTTCATCCAGCGCTATGTCTTTCCCGGCGGAATGCTTTTGTCGGAGGATCGTTTTCGCGTGATCGCCGAGCAGGCCGGGTTGAGCTGGCACGAACGCCGCGGTTTCGGATTTCACTATGCGGAGACGCTCCGGCGCTGGCGCGTTGCGTTCGACGCCGCGGTGGCGGAGGGCCGGTTGCCGCCGCGCTTCGATCGCCAGTTCGCTCGACTGTGGCGCTATTATCTGATGTATTGCGAAGGAGGATTTCGGGGGCAGGGCATCGATGTTGCGCAGGTGACGTTGGTCAAGGAGGGGCGATGAAACGACTTATGCTAGCGGCGACGCTGGCGCTGACCGGCGCAGGCAAGACCGACACCCGTTGGACGCCGATTATGGCTGGTCCGCCGATAAACGCGGCGGCCGAATCGCACATCCGCCAAGCCGGTGTCGAAGTGCTGTTTTGGAGCCAGGCGCAGCGGGATGAGAATTTCCCGCACATGGAAGCGGCGTTCTCCGGCCATGTCGTCAAAAAGGGTGGGTATGTCCGCCCGTTACCCGCTGGCCAGGCGTTACCTGTCACCGCGCCCGACGTGGACGCATTCATGACTGCGCAAAACGTCGCCGGGTTGATCGTGCTGCAGGACGGCAAGGTGCGGTTGGAGAAATATGCACGCGGTTATTCGCGCGGTGGTCGCTGGACCAGTTTTTCGGTTGCCAAGTCGTTCACTTCGACACTCGTCGGCGCAGCGATCAAAGATGGGTACATCAAATCGGTCGATGATCCGGTAACGCGCTACATCCCCGATCTCGCGGGGAGCGGCTATGACGGGGTGAGCATTGCACAGCTTCTCACCATGACATCAGGCGTCAAAT
>JBDSKT010000134.1:0-8110 GCA_039916765.1 Sphingomonas sp. | reverse complement strand
CATTTCGCAAGGGTATAGTTGTTAGTGACGAGCTCCTTGTCGATCGCAACGATGAACTCCGTTCCCCGCAGACCGATGTCGTGCATGCTGTACGTCGACGGTTTATTCTGCTGAACTCCTCTCCGTACCTTCGATCTCGATCGCCTGCCCGCGACCGCGCGATTGCTCGGCATGGTCCGCGCGAGCGAGAAGGCCGCGATCGATCGCGGCAAGGAAGAATTCAAGCGCGCCCGGCCCTACGTGATCGATCCGAGCCTCAAGAGCTGCAAGCGTAACGACGATCCGTTGTCGAGCTATCCGAGCGGACACACTTCGATGGCGTTCTCGATGGGCGAGACGCTTGCGCGGCTGGTGCCGGAAAAGGCGCCCCAGATTCTCGCTCGCGCAGCACGTTACGGACAAAGCCGCATCGTCTGCGGCCAGCATTTCCGCAGCGACGTCAGTGCGGGGCAGATGATGGGCACGCTGATCGCAGAGCGGTTGATGGCAAAACCGGTCTTTGCCACGGCGTTTAGGGACGCACGGCAGGAGTTGATAGCTGCGGGGGTCGCCAGCCGCGGCTAAAGCGACGACAAACTGCCGTCCGCTTTGGGATTTTCTCAAACAACCTTGAACGGCTGGTAATAGGGCGCGAAACAGACGCTTATCTCTTGTCAGCGGAGGTCATATCGATACACTTACGTGCGACACCAGGGTGCTCCATGTCTGAACGGCTAGTTCTTAATTTCAACGACTTAGGGACTGGTCGAGCGGCGGCATCCCATCCTGTCGGGTGCGCCACATTTTCAATGCCTTATCGCTCAGCTCGCGTGACGCTCCAGAACGAGGCGGATACGGTTTTTTTGGCAATGGCCATTCGCGATGCATGGCGGAACCGTGGCGCGTCAGCCGATTCGCTGGGAACGGCAGGAATAGCTTGGCTATCCAACCGTTCCTAACGGCGCAGGGCTCTTGACGTCCGACGCCATCGGTAGCCCGGACTATGCGAGCGGCGCGCTGGTCGGACCGCGATCCCAACGCCTGCGGGCATTCGGCGACTACGATGCGTTGGAGCGTTACTCTGGGATATGCCCCCGCGCGCCCAAGTCGCAGACCTTTCCAGCCACCGCGCCGTTTCACCAGAACGCAACGTAAGGCACGCCATTTTTGGATGCCTCAGCGCACGTGATAAGCGTTCCCTGCCCATCGGCGGAGCGGAGGTGGTGTCAGCATTTCCTCGATGCGTCGTGTCGTCACACGCGAAGAAGCCTGTTCACTTCGACCCGCGCGCACCTCGTCGGTCCCGCCATACTGCGGATCGCAGGTCAGCGTGAACCGATCGACGATCGCGTCGAGTTCGGACGCACGCAACTCGGTTTGCATCATCGCGCCGTTCAGTTCCTTGACCAGCGCGGCATTGTCGCTGGTGATGGCGCCGATCTGCTCGGCCGCGGCGTTGATCGAGGTGATCGACAAGACCTGCGCACGGCTTGCGGCCGCGATGGCGTTCAACAGCGCGTCGTTGTCCCGCACCGCCACCAGGATATTCGACAATTTCTCGGCGACGTCCGCGACGAGCGTGCCGCCGAATTCGATCGCGCCGGTCGTCTCGTCGATCAACGCCGCTACATCGCTCGATGCCCGTGAGACCCGCTGCGCGAGCGTGCGTACCTCGACAGCCACCACGGCAAACCCCAGGCCGGCCGTTCCCGCCCGCGCCGCCTCGACCGATGCGTTGACCGCGATGAGCGCGGTCTGCGCGGCAATGTCGTCGATCAGCGCGATGATCCGCGATATGCTTGCCGCGGACTGGGTCATTTTGGACATCGCCTCGGCTGCGTGCACGACGATCTCACCCCCCGCCTGCGCCGAATCGCTGACCTCGTGCACGCGCTGGCTGGCGGCTTCCGCGCTGTTGGCATTATCGGCCACGGTTTCGGTCAACTGGCGAATGGCGAGCGACGTGCTCTGGATGGCGGACGCCTGGTGGCGCGTTCTGTTGGACAGGTCGGCGGCACCGCCCAGCAGGTGGTTGGTCGCCATCTTCAACTGATGCGAGGTTTGATAAAGGTGACTGACGACGTCGTGGAATCGATCGGCGACCGCGTTCGTATCGGCCTTCAGTTTGGCGAACGCGCCCTGATAATGACCGTCGATCCTGAGCGTCAGGTCGGTCCGTGCGAGCGCCGACAATACCCGACCGGTTTCGGCCAGGCCGCGGTCGGTGGTTTCGACCAGCTTGTTGACCGAGCGCGCGAGGACATTGAGCTCCTCATCCGCGAAACGATCAGCGACGCGCTTGCTGAAATCGCCGGCGACCGCCGCATCGACGACCGTGCCGAACGATCGGTGGAGCGCGGCGAGCATCTGTGAGCGCTCGCGCGCCTGGAGCGAGAGATGCTCCGCCTCGGCCTTCGTGAGCTGGACGATCAAGACGCCGTTGTCGCGGAATACTTCCACCGCCCGGGCCATGGCGCCGATCTCGTCGCGCCGGTCGCCGTAGCTGATCGCGGTATCCAAGCGACCGTCGGCGACGCCCTGCATCGCGGCGGTCATCCGACGCAGCGGCACCAGCACAAGTCTGGCCAGCACGACCCAAATCACGACCAGCGCAAAGATCGTGATCAGCGCGATGGAGATGGCGGCGTTGCGATACTCCGCGGTGAAATTGGCATAAATCGTCGCTTCGTTGACGGACACCGCGACATACCAATCGACGCCGGGCAAATCGGCGATGTGACTGAAGGTGACATATTGCCGGACACCCTTTTGGGTGACGCTGCTCAGGGCCTGCGACACCCGAAGCGGCTTGTTGTCGTAGAGCGATGCGAGTGATTTGCCGATCAACGCCGGGTCGCGGTGAACGAGGATTGTGCCATTCCGATCGACGAGGAACGCGCTGCGCGATCCGTCGATATTGACCCGGTCGAGCATCTCCGCGAGCGCGGTAATTTCAAAGTCCGCGGCGGCCACCCCGGTCAATCGACCGCGATCGAACACCGGCGTCGCCAGCGTCACGAGCGGGCTGCCGTTCGTCGCGTCCCGGTAAGGTACCGTCAAGGTCGTCGTGCGTTGTCGCGCCGCATCGATATACCACGGTCGCAGGCGCGGATCATAACCCGGCGGCAGCGGAAACCGGTCGGGATAGTTGACGAACTTGCCCCGCGCGTCGCCGTAATAGGTGATAAGGGAATTATCGTTGAGCGCGGGGCGCTGCAGGAGCCCGCGGACCGCCGTGCCGGGCGCGCGATCGGCGATCGACTGTCCGACCATTTCAACCAGCAGCCGTCGTCCCTCGAACCAGGTGTCGATACTTTTGGACAGCGCCATCGCGCTATTCCGCAGGTCGGAATGAACCGACCGCTCGGCCTCCGCGCTGCTGCGCCGATATGCACCCGCAATGGCTACCGCGAACAATGCGAAGGCGACGACGGCGGTGGAGAGGATCAGGCGCGCGCCGATGCTCGATCCGATCCGTACCCTCCAGCCGTCACGGCCCTGCTTCATCGCTCACTCCACTGCACTAGCCTGTCATTGGCAGGGAATGTTTAGCGCTTCGTTAAGCACCTTTCCCGTTGACCTTCAGCATCTTACCCAGCGACCGGTTGAGCTCCGGGCGGGAAGGCGTGCATCCGCTGATCGGCCCGGATTAAGGGGAGTCGGGCCCAACCGCTCCGTTCGTCGCGTACGAAAACCAGTCGCAAGCAACTCGCTTTACGCAACGCTGCAGGCGTCACCGCCCACGCCCGGCTCGGCGAGCACGGGCGTCTGTCCAGCCCTCCCATGAAGCGATCAGGCCCTGCCCATGCCGCCCGCTCGCCCATAGCCCGCCGGTGTGGCCTGCGCAGCGTTTGTCATAGGACGGGGACGCAAGCCGGGGGATAGACCAGCATCGGGACGCCGCAGGAGACCTCGCCATGTTAGATCGTCGCAGCTTCGTGCTTGGCTCGGCGGCGGTGTTCGGCGGCGGCGCGGCTGGCGTCGTCAATGCACGGGGTGTCGGGACCAGCGCTGCGACCTGGCCCAGCGCGCCGATCGAAATCATCGACGACACCTATGGCATCCCCCACATCCGCGCCGCCACCATCCCGGACGCGTTTTTCGGCCAGGGTTACGTCGTTGCCCGCGACCGGTTGTTCCAGCTCGATCTTTCGCACCGGCGCGAGATGGGGCAGCTCGCCGAGGTTTTCGGGGCGGATTTCGTCGAACATGACGCGGTGGCCCGGCTGTTCCATTATCGTGGCGATCTTCGCGCCGAACTCGCCCGCGTGCCCAATGACGTGGTGGAATGCGCGCGCGGCTACATCGCCGGCATCAACGCGCGGATCGACGAGGTCGAGGCGGACGCGGCGCTGTTGCCGCGCGAATATCGCATCCTCGGCGTGCGGCCGATGCGCTGGCGACTGGAGGATTTGGTGGTCGCGCGCGGATCGGACAGCGGCAATGCGGGCGACGAGATCCGCCGCGCGCAATTGGCCGCGCTCGGCTTGCTCGACCTGGACGCGATCGTCGCGCCGTTGCATCCCGCGCGCCAGATGACGGTCCCCGACGGACTGGATGCCGCCGCGATATCGCAGGCCGATCTGGGCGTCCTCAGGCTTGGCGGCCTGCCGTTCGGCCCCGGCACACCAACCGGCAGTCCCGACGATTCGCTGGAACGCGGCAACGCCGGCAGCAATGCATGGACGGTCGCGGGCAGCCGCACCGCCAGCGGACGCCCGATCCTCGCCAACGATCCGCATCTGGGGATCGGCGGGTTCAGCCCGCGCCACATCGCGCACCTTACTGCGCCGGGCCTCGACGTGATCGGCGGCGGCGCGCCGGGCCTGCCGGGCATCATGCAGGGCCATACCGACCGGTTCGCCTTCGGCCGCACCAACTTCCATATCGACCAGGAAGACCTGTTCGTGCTCGAGCTAGATCCCGCCGACCCGGACCGGTATCGCCATGGCGGCGGCTGGAAGCGGCTGGAACGGGTCGATATCGAGATCGCGGTGCGCGGTGCTGCGCCGCACCGAACGACGCTCCGCTATGCCGCCCAGGGGCCGGTCGTGTCGCACGATCCGGCGTGGCGGCGCGCGACCGTGCTCGGCACGATCGCGATGCAGCCCGGCGGCGGCGGCGCCTTCTCGATGATCGCCATCAACCTCGCGCACGACTGGGCGTCGCTGCGCAAGGCGTTCCGGCTCCACCCCTCACCGACCAATTTCCATTACGCCGATGTTGCGGGCAATACCGGCTGGCAGGCGATCGGCTTCGCGCCGGCGCGCAAGCGCGGCGATGGGTTGCTGCCGGTGCCCGGCGACGGCCGGTACGATTGGACCGGCTATACCGACTTCACCGCACTCCCGCGCAAGTATAATCCCGCCAAAGGCTGGTTCGCCTCCGCCAATCAAAACAACCTCCCGGCGAACTGGCCGCGCGATCGCATTCCGGCCTATTCGTTTCGCGAGCCTTATCGTTATCAGCGCATCGCCGACGTGCTCGCCAGCCAAAACAAGCACACCATAGCAGACAGCGTCGCGCTCCAGCACGACACCCTCTCGACGCCGGCGCGCCAGTTGCTCACGCTCCTGCCCGCAAACCCGTCGCCCGCCGCGCGCCCCGCGGCACGGATGCTGGCCGGCTGGGACGGGCGGATCGACGGCGACAGCGCGGCGGCCGCGCTGTTCGAGATGACGTGGCGCGAGCTCGGCAGGCGGATGCTCGCCGCGATCGTGCCCGAGCGCGCGAAGGCGCTCGTCACCGAGATCTCACCGTCGGTTCTGCTCGGCTTGCTCGCGCATCCGGATGCTCGCCTCGGCGCGGACCCCGCCACGGCGCGCGACGCATTGTTCGACTCCGCCTTGAGCACGGCGTGGCAAGACGCGCTGCGGCAATTGGGTCCTGACCCCGCCGCCTGGCGTTGGGGCACGCTGCACCAGGTCCGGATCAGCCACCCGCTGGCTCGCATTCCGGCGATCGCGGCGGCGTTCCCGACGATCGAGGGTGAAGGGTCGGGCGGCGATTCCTACACCGTGATGGCACGGTGGCTCGGCAGCGGGCCCGGCTGGCGGGTCGGGGGCGGCGCGAGCTATCTGCAGGTCCTCGACGTTGGCGCCTGGGACAATTCGGTGATGCTGATGCTGCCCGGTCAGTCGATCGATCCGCAATCGCCGCATTACCGCGATTTCTACAAACCCTGGGCAATAGGCGATATGCGACCCCTGCTGTTCAGCCGTAGGGCGATCGAGGCGAAAGCCGAACACCGAACGACACTGCCCGCGTTGGGCAATCGCCGCTAAGCCGATGGCGGGCGCGGCGCGGAGGAAGCGGTCATGACCTATTATCTGGGCGTCGATGCGGGCGGCAGCCACACGCGCAGCCGCCTCGTCGATGCGGCCGGCACGGTCCTTGGCGCGGGTGAGGCGGGGCCGGCGAATTCGCGGATCGGGATCGACCGGCTATATGCGACGCTGAGCGATGTCACGCAGCAGGCGATCGGCCAGGCCGGGCTCAATGCCGCGGCACAGGCCACGATCCGTGCCGGCTTCGGGATCGCGGGCATTTCGCGGGTCGGCATGCGGCAGGCGTTGGAGGCGCTCAGCTTCCCCTTCGCCTCGGTCACCTACGAAACCGACGCGATGATCGCGAATATCGGCGCGCATGGCGGCGAAGACGGCGCGATCCTGATCATCGGTACGGGCAGCATCGCGCTCGGCGTGATCGGCGGCAGCACGTTCAGCATCGGCGGCTATGGCTTTCCCATCTCGGACGAAGGCAGCGGCGCGGCGCTCGGGCTGAGCGCGATGCGCCATGCACTGCGCGCGCTCGACGGCCGTACGCAGCGCACGCCCTTGAGTGTCGCCGTCGCCGAGCGGTTCAACCACGGCACCGCCGCCGCCGTCGCGTGGATGGATGAGGCGACGCCGCGCGATTACGCCGCGCTGGCCCCGCTGGTGATGGACCGCGCGGAAGCCGACGACCCGATCGCACGCTCGATCGTCGAGGATGCCGCGCAGCATATCGAGCGCTTCATCGAGGCGATCTTCGAACGCGGCGCGCCGCGCTGCGCGCTGATCGGCGGCCTTGCGCCGCGCATGAAGGCATGGCTGCGGCAACGAACTGTCGAGCGCCTGTGCGAGCCGCAGGGTGATCCGCTCGACGGGGCGCTACTGCTTGCGGGGTATCGGCCCCGCGCGAAGTCCTGACGGCGGGCCGCTTATTCGCCGCGGTCCGAGACCGAGCCCGCGATCCAGGTCCGCACCACGCGGCGTTTCGCATCGAGCTGGACGAGATCGGCGCGCAGACCCGGGACGATCGCACCAGTCGTGCCGTGCAGCCCTAGAAACGCGGCAGGGTTTCCGCTCGCCAGCCGCGATGCATCGACGATCGTCAACCCCAGCATGTCGACCGCATTGCGAAACGCCTGCGCCATCGAAAGCGCCGATCCCGCGAGCGTGCCGTCGGGCCCACGGCAGATCCCATCGACGACCGTGATGGTTTGCCCCATCAGGTCGAAGCTCGTTCGCGTGCCCCCCACCGGCGGCATCGCATCGGTCACCAGCATCGCCCCGTCGAGCCCACGCGCCGCGAGCGCGACGCGCAGCGACGCCGGGTGAACGTGGACGCCATCGACAATCAGCCCGAGCCAGCTGCGTCGGTCCTCCAGCGCCGCGCCGACCATGCCGGGCTCGCGGCTGCCAAGCTGGGTCATCGCATTGAACAGATGCGTGAAGCCACGCACCCCCTCCCGCAACGCCGCCTTGGTCCGCGCATAATCCGCCAGCGAATGGCCCGCCGCGACGACCACGCCGCGCTTGGCCAGCTCTGCAATGGCGTGCTCAGGGGCCAATTCCGGCGCGAGGGTGACGAGCCGCACGCCGCGCGACGCGCCGCCGAGCCGGTCGATCGCCGCGCTGTCCAGCGGCATGAACTTGGCCGGATCGTGGATACCGCGCTTTGCGGGGTTGAGGTGCGGCCCCTCGATATGCGCGCCCAGCACACCGGGGACGCCCTCCGCCATCGCCTGCTCGGTCGCGGCGATCGCCCGCTCGACAACACCGGCATCGTCACTGATCAGCGTCGGCAGCAATCCGGTCGTGCCGAACCGCCGGTGCGCTTCCGCGATCGCGGTGATGCCGGCAATGTC
>JBDSKT010000133.1:0-10123 GCA_039916765.1 Sphingomonas sp. | reverse complement strand
TGGAATATTCGCTGATCGGCGACAGCAAGCAGACGCTCGCTGCGCTTCTGCCGCTGCTCCACCAGAACGACCATCAATCGTGGCGCAAGAAGATCGAGAAGAATGTCGCCGATTGGTGGGAGTTGCTGAAGGAACGGGCGATGGTGCCCGCCGATCCCGTCAACCCGCAACGCATCTTCCATGAACTGTCGCCGCGTCTGCCCGACAACGTCATCATGACCGGCGACAGCGGCTCGGTCGCCAATTGGTATGCGCGCGATATCAAAATCCGGCGCGGAATGATGGGATCGCTGTCGGGCGGACTCGCCTCGCTCGGTGCTGCGACCCCCTATGCGGTGGCGGCTAAGATGGCCTTTCCCGATCGCCCGGTGATCGGCTTCATCGGCGACGGCGCGATGCAGATGAACGGGCTCAACGTGATGATCACGGTGGGCAAATATTGGAAGTCCTGGACCGACCCGCGCTTCATCCTCATGGTGCTCAACAATCAGGACCTCAATCAGGTGACGTGGGAGGAGCGTGTCCAGCTTGGCGACGGCAAAACGCCGCTGACGCAATCGATCCCCGATTTTCCGTATCACAAATACGCCGAACTGTTGGGGTTCCGGGGCATCTATTGCGACGATCCCGACAAAATTGGCGCGGCATGGGACGAAGCGCTTGCGAGCGACCGCCCGGTCATCATGAACATGAAAGCCGACCCCAACGTCCCGCCGTTGCCGCCGCACATTTCGCTGAAAGACGCCAAAAACTTCATGACAATGATGGCCGACGAGCCCGAACTGGTGAGCGTCATCAAGAACAGTGCGAGGCAGCTTCTGGCGGGTATCCTCCCGGCCAAGGTGTAAGGCGGTGGCGCGGACTAAGACCAGACGAGTGGAAACGCTTCGACCCGCTCTCAACGTCGATGCGCCGCTCGTGCGCAAGAAGCGGTCTGCGCTAGCGAAGGCAACGAAACCCTCTAGCGCGGTCGTCACCGCGGCACGGCGCCTAAATCGCGCAGCAGGGACGATCGCGACATCGGTGCTGATCGACAGTGCGATGGAGCATTACCGCGGCGGTTTTCGTAACAAGGCGATGTGGACACCGCTTTTGACCTCGTCGCTGTCGATCGCGGTGAGCGTGCACGGGATCTCTGACAAGCGGCACGGTGCGCATCCGGCTCGCGATGCCGTCTACGCCGCTGCCGGCATCGTTGGTCTTATCGGCACCGGTTTTCACCTTTACAACGTCACGAAGAAGGTCGGCGGGTTCGACTGGCAGAACCTGTTCTATTCCGCGCCGCTCGGCGCGCCCGCCGCGATGTCGCTCGCCGGGCTGATGGGTTTCCTGGCCGAGCGTGTGCGCGACAACGACCCCGAAGACGAGCCCAAGGTGTTCGGTCTGCCGGCGGGCCGACTGACCGCAGCGGTGACGGCGGTCTCGCTGCTCGGCACGACGGCAGAGGCCGGCTTTCTCCATTTTCGCGGCGCGTTTCACAATCCCGCGATGCTACTGCCCGTGACGATGCCGCCCGTAGCGGCGGCCATGCTCGGTGCGGCGGCTACGGGTGATGCCGGGGCGGAACGACGGCTGTCGCGCGGGATCGTTGCGGCGACGGCGGTGATGGGCGTGGTCGGGGTGGCGCTTCACGCCTACGGCGTGTCGCGCGGATCGGGGGGGTGGCGCAACTGGCGCCAGACCATGCTCGCCGGGCCGCCGCTGCCTGCTCCCCCGTCGTTCACAGGACTCGCGCTCGCCGGGCTTGCCGCTCTGGCATTGCTCAAGGAACACGCGGATGAATGATGCACCGCGTTATCCGGGTTACGACGTGCTCGCCAAGCGGGACACGCCGTCATGGGACGCGATGACCCGCGCGGTGATCGACGCGCGGCTGGCGACACCGACAACCCCGCGCTTCCTGACGCCAGCTGAATGGACGATCGCCGATGCGCTGTGTCGCCGCATCCTGCCGGGGGTGAGCGACGCGATGCCGCTCGTCGCGCTGCTCGACGCCAAACTGCTTGCTAATCACGGCGACGGATTTCGTGAGGCCGATATGCCCTACATGCAGGACGCTTGGCGCACAGGGCTCGCGGCGATCGACGAGGAAGCCGTGGCACATCACGGGCGGGACTTCGCCCTGCTCACCGAAGGAGAGCAGGACCGTCTGTTAGCGGCGATGCAGGCAGGCGAGATCGACGGCTCGCACTGGGCGGTTCTGGCGGCAAAGACTTTCTTCGAGCGCCGCATCCTCGCCGATATCCCGGCGCTGTATTACAGCCTGCCCAGCGCATGGAACGAGATCGGCTTCGGTGGACCGGCGTCCCCGCGTGGCTATGTCCGGCTCGACGGCGACCGGCCCGATCCGTGGGAAGCCGTCGAGGCTGAGCCCGATCACGATAAGCAGACCGAGCGCGAGAACCGGCATGTCGTCTGACCCGCGCGCCGCGCCGCGTGCCACCGGCGGCCGCGCGCCCGATATCTTCCGCAAGGGCGCATGGGTGCCGATGCGCGAACATCGCGGAGACGAAGCGGTGGACTTCGCCATCGTCGGCACCGGCGCCGGGGGCGGCACGCTGGCGGCGCTGCTCGCCGAACAGGGTTTCTCGGTCGTCGCGTTCGATGCCGGAGGGTATTTCCGCCCGATGGAGGATTTCGCGTCGGATGAAACCGCGCAGAACCAGCTCTACTGGTCCGACAAGCGCATCGTCGACGGGCCTAACCCGATCAAGATGGGGGGCAACAATTCAGGGAAGGCGGTGGGCGGATCGACCGTCCATTATGCGATGGTGGCGCTGCGCTTTCGCCCCGAATGGTTCAAATCGCACACCTTGTTGGGCTATGGCGCCGACTGGCCGATCTCGTGGCAGGAGATGTGGCATTATTACGATCTCGCGGAAAAGCAGATCAACATCTCTGGGCCGCTCACCTACCCGTGGGGTCCCAAGCGAGCACGCTATCCGTACCGTGCGCACGAACTCAACACCGCCGGCAAGCTCCTTGCCAAGGGTTGCGAGGCGATCGGGATCGACTGGACCGAAACGCCGCTGGCGACCTTGTCGGCGCCGCACGCCGGACCGGAGGGAAAGAGCCCCCCGTGCGCCTATCGCGGCTTTTGCCGCTTCGGCTGCACCACTAACGCCAAGCGCTCGGCGCTGACGGTGTGGATCCCGCGCGCGCTGGCGGCCGGTGCGGAGGTCCGCGACCTCGCGATGGTCGGGCGGATCGAGACTGGTGCCGATGGCCGCGCGACCGGCGTCCACTATCACCGCGACGGGGCCTGGCATTTCCAGCGCGCGAAGAACGTCGTTGTCGCGGGTTATGCGGTGGAGACACCCCGGCTGCTGCTCAACTCCGCCAACGCGGCCTTCCCGGAAGGGCTCGCCAATAGTTCGGGTCTCGTCGGCAAGAACCTCATGACGCAGACCAACGCTGCTGTCTGGGGCCGGATGAGCGAACCGGTGCGCTGGTACAAGGGGCCGCCCAGCCTGGCGATCACCGAGCACTGGAACTACGACGACAAAAAGGATTTCCACGGCGGCTATTGCTGGATGGGACAGGGTCCGCTGCCCAATGAATGGGCGTCGGTGCTGACCGGCGCGAAGGGACTGTGGGGCGCGGGCCTGCGCGAGGAGATGCGCCACTACAACCATATGATCGGCGTAAAGATGGTAGGAGAGATGCTGCCCAACGAAGCCAACCGCGTGACGCTCGCCGACGATGTCGATCAATATGGCCTGCGCGTCGCGCGGATCACATATGCCTGGGGTGACAACGACAAGGCGCTGGTCCAACATTCGCTTGAGCAGATGGGCGCATCGATCGCGGCGATCGGCGCTAAGGACATGTTCACCCAGGAAGACGACACGTGCCACCTTGGCGGCACTAGCCGCATGGGTTCGGACAAGCGTTACAGCGTGGTCGATGCCGATTGTCGCAGTTGGGACATTCCCAATCTGTGGATTTGCGACGGATCGGTGTTCCCAACAGTCGGCGGGGTCAATCCGTCTCTGACGATTCAGGCGGTCGCGATGCGTACCGCCGACCGAATCGGCAAGCTGGCAAGCGTCGGCGATCTGTGAAGGCTAGTCATCCGGTTTGCCGGATGGTTGCGCGCTTCAGTTCGCGGTCGTTGCGTGAGTAATAGAGCCAGATCGTCCCCTCGGTCTCGACCACCGAGGCTGCGAAGGCAATGTCGCGCGAGCCGGTCGCATCGGTCGGCGGTGCAATCAATGGTCCGTCGCAACGCGCGATGACGCTTCGCAGATCGGGCGACAGCGCTACCCAGCCGATTCCCCAATCCGCGGCCTCATCGGCGCCGTTGTAAAACATCACCGGTCGGTCGAGCTCGTTCAGCAGCAAGGGCCCGGTCGAAAGGTGCCAGGAGTCCCACTTGTCAGGTCGAGGGCAGAACGGATCGGGTTGTTCGTGCCACGGCCCCGCCGGGCCATTGCCTTCGGTGAGGCTGATCAATGAATGACCGCCATGCGCATATTCGTAGAGCAAGCGCCAACGGTCGTCGTGCAGCAACAGCGTCGCCTCCTTGCTGTTATTCTCGTCCTTGGCGTTGGGAAGAGCGACGCCGCGCTTTTCCAGGCTGCGCATATCCTTTCCACTAGCGTAGAGCAGATGACCGGCGCCGCTCTCGTCGACTCCGGTGTAGAATACGACATAGCCGTCGCCAGTGGCCACCACGGTGGGATCCTCGCAACCGGTCGAATCTTTGCCGTGTGGGCCTGGCGCCAGCACCGGAGCATCGTCCATGCGAAAGACCAGCCCGTCGCTCGCACTTCTTCCGTACCAGATGCGGCCACTCTCTTCCTCGCCGGTTCGATGGCGCTGCACGGCGCGTATCATCGCGAGCAGCCCGGCATCACGGCGGCTGGCGCGCCAGACGAACGGACTCATCAGATTGAGCGTGGTCAGTTCCGCCGGTCCGTCGATGATGACGGAGTCGATCCGCTCAACCTCGAAACCGAGACTCATGCACCCTGGCCCAGTTCGAGCGAAAGGCCGCCATCGATCGTCACCGTCGATCCCGTAATGTACGAACCGGCGGGCGATGCGAGGAAAACCGCGACGCCTGCGACCTCGTCAGGCTTGCCGGGGCGCTTGAGCGGAATGCTCTGCGCCAGCTTTTGGGCATAAGCGGGATCGTGAAACGCCTCGCCATTCATCGGGGTCAGGATCATCCCCGGTGCGATCGCGTTGACCGTGATGCCGAGTTCGGCGACCTCCAGCGACAGCGTCTTGGTAAGATTGGTCTGCCCGCCTTTTGCCGCGTCGTAATCGGCGCCGCCGGCGCGCATCACGCTGGAATGGATTGACGTGATGTTGATGATCGCGCCCTGCCGACCCGACCCCTTCAGATTACGGACGAATCGGCGTGAGGTGAAGAAGCTACCGGTCAGATCGGTCTCAAGCAGACCCTGCCACTGTTCTGTCGTCATCTCCGACACCTTGACTCCCGACATGTTCTTGCCAGCGGAATTGACCAAAATATCGGGAATGCCGATCGCCTTTTCGACCGCGTCGAAAGCCCTTTCGACATCCTTCTCGTTGCCGACATCGGCTTGAACTGCAACGGCCTTTCGGCCGAGACCGGTGACGACCGCGGCGCTTGCCTCGCCTGCATCTTGGTCCTTGTAGTAAATGACGCCGACATCCGCGCCGGCCGCCGCCAACGCCGCGACGCAAGCCGCGCCGATCCCCGACTCTCCACCGGTGACAAAAGCGATACGCCCCTTGAGATTGAGGTCTACCATTTTGGCCCTTTCCGTTGCTGCAGCGGTGTCCGGAAGCGGAACCGTCGCTTGTCTGCTTCGCTTAACGATGCATCGACGGAAGCGCTCCGTCAGCCGCAACATGGGCTAACCAAAGTGACCGAACACAGCAAACCCGTGGTTCTGATTACCGGCGTCTCGGGCGACGTCGGCGAGGCAATCGTTAGCGCGCTGGGCGATCGCTACGCGATCGTCGGGATGGATCAGACGGGCAAGAACGCCTCGGTGCCAATCATCCCGATTGACCTGACCGAAGACATGTCGGTCGCCCATGCGTTCGAGTTATTTCGGAACAGGCACGGTGGCACGATTGCCAGCGTCATCCATCTGGCCGGCTATTTCGATTTCACCGGGGAGGACAATCCGCTCTATCACAGCCTCAATGTAGCGGGCACGCGCCGCCTGATGCAGGCCCTGAAGCCCTTCCGCGTCGAGCAGATCGTCTATGCCGGAACCATGCTGGTCCACGCCGCCGTCAGTCCGGGCGAGCATTTCGATGAGGAGCGCAAACTCGATCCGCGATGGATCTACCCGCGATCGAAGGTTGAAGCCGAGCAGGTGATACGGGCCGAGCATGGCGTTGCTCCCGTTGTGCTGTTCCACCTCGCGGGACTCTACAGCGACAAAACAGTGGTCCCGACTCTCGCGCACCAGATCGCGCGCATTTATGAGCGCAACCTTCAAAGCCACCTCTATCCCGGCAACCGCGACACCGGTCAGTCGATGGTGCATCACGATGACATGGCCGATGCGTTTCGTCGCGCGGTGGAACAGCGCGGCGCGTTGCCGCCCGAATGCGTGATCCTGGTCGGCGAGCCTGATCCGATCGGCTACGCTGCGCTACAGGATCGTCTCGGAGAACTTTTGCACGGCGAGCAATGGACGACGCTACGCGTGCCGCAAGTGGCAGCGGCCGCGGGCGCGTGGGTCGAGGAAAAGCTGATGCCGCGTCTGCCCAAGGCTATCGGCGGTGGCGGCGAGCCGTTCGTGCGGCCGTTCATGGCCTGGCAGGGCAGCGATCATTATGCGCTCGACATCGGGTGCGCGAAGCGCTTGCTAGGATGGTCACCACGCTATCGGCTGCACGATCGTCTGCCCACCATCGTCGATGGCCTCAAACGCGATCCGAAGGCATGGTACAAGGCGAACGACGTAGAGTGGCTTCAAGATTAGCCGCTGTGGCGCTTGTGAACCTATAGCCCCTGATCAAGAATTGTCAGTCGTCCAGCGGCTTTTTCCACGCGCGCGGCTGAAAATTGAAAATGGAGTCCGAGCTGGCTTCATCGCGCTTACAAGACGTTGAACCCCGTTCTCTTGGCCAGGCGGGGCTAGTTGCTCGGCAACCGCAGTTCTCATCCCGAGTGATGCCACGCGGCCACCATGCCGTCGCGACAGCGCGCGACCACCGCTTCGAGGTCGTCGTCGTAAAGTGAATCCACTACATCGTTCGAAAAAATCTCGACAACCCAAGGCTTGTTGTACCCCGTCGCCCTCGTCGCCTTAATCAGTGAGGCAAGTGGTATGTCCCCATCTCCCGGAACGATGCGATCCGCGAACGAACGCGGCGTGCGCCAGTCGCTGGCTTGCACGGTGAAGATTCGTTCGCCTGCACGCGCGATCGCTTTTCCAACATTGTCGTTCTGCCAGATGTTCCAATAATCGAGGCACAGGCCAACAGCATCGTTATCGCTCGCTTCGATCACGTCGAGCGCCTGGTCGATTGTCCAGATTGCGCTTTCGATGTTGACCGAGGTGGGGTTGAGCGGTTCGAGGGCCATGGTGACCCCGTGATCGGCGGCAATACGGCCGAGTTCATCGAGCTTGCGAGCCACCACGGTCATCGCCTCTTCCATGTCGCCCTTGGGATGCGCACCGGTGTTGGTGATGAAAGGTACTCCCGGCGCGAACTCCGCGAGTCTTTCGATCGACTCCCGCACGCAAACGACGCGATCGTCGATCGATTTGGGATCCGGCATCATGCGACTGGCGAAGAAGGTTCTGACCCTGGGTTGGACGCCGCTGATTGTCAGACCGGCCTCGGCGATCGAGCGCATCTGCTCGGCATAACGATCGTCATCCAGCTTGGCCTCGACCACTTCGATCGCATTCACACCGAGCGCGGCATAGCGAGACACATCCTCGTCGAACGACCAGGGCATGGTGGTGAATTCGCTGATACCTAACGCAAAGGGTTGAGATGGCATGGCGGCGCTCCTCTTCCCGCGAACAATGCATGAAGCTGCGGAACGGCTCCGCTACGCATCGGTTTTCCGATCGAGAGGAAGCAACGATATGATCGACACCGTGCTCGATGCTCATGCGACGATCGGCGAATCCCCGACTTGGGTGCCGCTGGAGCGGGTGCTCTATTGGATAGACGTTAAAGCGCCCGCGCTTCATCGCTACCGCCCGGACGATGGAGCGACGCGGTGCTGGCAGTTGACAAGCGACATCGGTGGCTTCGCTCTGACCGAGGACGGTGACGCGGTCGTAGCGCTGCGCGAAGGAATCCACCGGCTCGATCTCGACAGCGGGGCG
The DNA here is from genome assembly GCA_039916765.1 of Sphingomonas sp. Taxonomy (GTDB): domain Bacteria; phylum Pseudomonadota; class Alphaproteobacteria; order Sphingomonadales; family Sphingomonadaceae; genus Sphingomonas. Next base: position 1,820 of record JBDSKT010000133.1, on the reverse strand, counting down.
CTTCACCTGCTGGCGCCGCCGCCCTTCGATCCTACGCTGTTCCGCTTCAACGAGGGTGCATGCGATACAAGGGGCCGATTCTGGATCGGCGTAATGTTCGATCCGTTGGAGGGGAATCCGCCCGAACAGTCAGGTCGGCTCCACAGCTTCACTCTCGACGGAGGGTTGCGTGAAGAGTCCGACGCCGCCGAACTGCACAACGGCATGGCTTGGAGCGAGGACGGCGCGACCTTCTTCCTATCGCATAGCAACCGGCGCGAGATTATCGCGTTCGACTATGACGCTGACAGGGGCAGGTTGTCCGGCCGCCGCGTGTTCGCAACTGTACCCGAGTGCCTCGGCATTCCCGATGGCGCCGCAATCGACCGCGACGGCGGTTACTGGGCAGCCCTCCATGGCAGCGGCAAGTTGCGGCGGTTCCACCCGGACGGTAAAATCGACCGCGACATCGATCTGCCCGTCAGCCAACCGACCATGCCGGCCTTTGCGGGCGAAAACCTGGCAACCTTGTATGTGACCAGCGCGTCGGATGGGATGAGCGAGGCGGCGCGGGGCTGTGAACCGCTGGCCGGGGCATTGCTTCGCCTCGATGTCGGTCGGCGCGGGATCGCGCGACACTTTCTCGTGAGATGATTTCCTCGTTGCGTAGTGGATAAGGAAGTGGTGCGATTGCGACAATGTCGCATCGCTGGCGACGCCGTGTGAGGCACGGCAGTTTGCGGTTTCGGTTTTCAACCGTCGCGTCTCGTTTCGCCCTATAAACTAGCCAGCAGGCCGGCGAGTTGCGGACCGAGCATGCTAGGCCGCCGATCGCCGCCACATCCAAGGTCGATACTGGTCCTATGTCGCCTCGGGTATACTTTCGTGGTTGGGCGAACCACCGCGCTGTCGGACACGTTCGGCGCGCGTGCCGACGCTACGCGCTTTCAACAAATCGTGCCGCGAGAGGATGCCGACGACCCTATGAGTAGAGGTTTCGACGATGGGAATGCGCCCGACGCCCGTCTTCACCATCAAGTCGGCAACCTCGCCAATCGGCGAATGACGATAGGCGAACGGCTGCGAAGCGTCGGACAAGGCCTCTGCGAGTGGCGTAGCTTGAGCGCCGCCCTCGACCTGCCAGCGCAAAGCATCGGAGCGCGACACAAGCGCGAGCAGCCGGCCTTCAGCATCGACGACCGGATAGCTGCGATGCGTGGCGCGTTCGCCGAAGAACGCCACGGCATCCATGATCGCCAGGTCGCCGGGCAACGTATCCGGCTCCGGCGTCATCACCTGCTCGGCTTGCAGGAACTCGAGCGGATCGACCGTATATTCCTGGAGGACGTGCCGCCCACGCCGCGCGATCTTTTCGGTCAGGATCGAGCGGCGCATGATGAGGACGCTGATCGCATAGGCACCGGCGGACGCCGCGATCGTTGCAGGCAGCGCGTTGAAATGCCCCGTCAGTTCGACCGCGAACAAGGCGCCGGTGAGCGGTGCGCGCATCGCTCCGCTCATGATGCCGGCCATGCCGACCATTGCCCATAAGCCGATTGGCCCAGGCAGGAACTGACCGGCCAGAACGCCGAGCGCACCGCCCAGAATCAGCAAGGGCGCCAGCACACCGCCGGATGTCCCGGAGCCGAGTGCGACCAGCCAGACAATCGCTTTGACCGCCAGCAACGCGAGTACGACGCGCATCGCCAGCGAGCCATCGAGCAGCCCCTGGATGTTCGCATAGCCCGCCCCGAGAACATGTGCGTCGATCAGGCCGCCGAACCCAACGACGATGCCGCCGATCGCCGGCCACCACATCCAGTGCACCGGAAGGCGGTGGA
>JBDSKT010000132.1:0-8698 GCA_039916765.1 Sphingomonas sp. | reverse complement strand
TGCCTTCACCGAAGCCGCGCTCGCCGCGTCGTTCTTGGCGGCGGACGGCCCCGGCGCTGAAAGGGCCGGTGCTGAAAGGGCCGGTGCTGAAAGAGCCGGCGCGGTAATGAGCTTGTCGGCCACTACCACATTCGCTTCGCGCTTGGGCAAGGGCTGAACGGTCGGCGTGCGGACGGCATCGCGCGGTACGGCTTGCACAAACGCGCCGGACGAGACCGAGCGTGGTGGCTGCGCCACTTGGGGCACCGACCGCGAGGGCAAGGGCTGGACCATCGCCGCGCGGGGTATCGAGCGCGCCGGGAGCGGCTGGACCATTGCGGTAGAATATGGCGCGGTCGAGTATGGCGCCGACGACACGGCCGACGGATAGCCGCCATTGGCACCCGAAGCGACGTAGGCGGGCGGCGCCGGCAGCGGGACCGGCGGGCTTCGAGTCGCCACCTCGATGGCCGCGCCCTTGCGCTTGTTCTTCCGGCGGTCGTCACGGCTCACCGGCACCGCCGCCGGGCGGACCTCGGCGACGACGACGGGCGCAAAGGGATCAGGGCCCAGCGCGGCCATCGGCGGCGTGAGGCGAGCATCAGCCAATCGCTCGGGCGTCGGGCGGATCTCGCCAAAATGCACCGCAAACGCACGGTCGATCGCGGGCAGCGAGGGGAGGCGATCGAAGAACGGCTCAAGTCCCATCGCCATTCCGCTCGGCAGCATGCTCGTCGCGATGGTCGTCGCACCCGCGCGGTCGCCGCTCATGGCGAGGATGAACGCGCGGTCGCGCCAGGCGCCACGGTCGCTGCGCCGCAACAACGGATCGAGCACCTTGAACGCCTCGTCACGTTTGCCCGAAATACCGAGCGACAGCGCATAACGCCGCGCCGTCTCGTCGCTGGGGGCGTCGTGCAGCGCCAGACGGTAGTCGCGTTGCGCGCGCTCCTGCTCACCGACCAGATCGTAGGCGAGCCCGCGATCGGCGGCGAAACTGCGAGGCTCGGCGCCGAGCGACTGCGCGGTGGCAAAGCGGCGAAGCGCCTCGCCCGGCCGCTCCTCACCGACGAGCAGGCTGCCCATCCCCGCCTCGACGCGCGCATTGCGCGGATCGATCCGCTCGGCGCGAGCAAAGAAACCCGCTGCTGCGGTGGCGTCGTCCAGTCGCAACGTCAGTTCGCCCGCCCGAACGAGCGCCGTCAAATCTTGCGGATTGGCCGCGAGCAGCCGCATCTCGCTGGCGAGTTCGTCCGCATCGGTGCGCGGCGCCGGCGCGGAATAGACCTGCGACGGGTACGACTGCGCCCGCGCCGACATTGCGGTCAACGCCAGCGGCGCAGCCGCGAGCAGCAGGACGGATAGACGGTCGGCGCGCATGGCGATCAGGCTAGACGCGCGTTCGGCTGAACCAGCAATGTCTCGCGCACCCGACGAGCGCCGAAGCGACGCAGCCCGGCGACAAGCCGGCTGCGGCGCCGATCATCGGATGCTCCAACGTAAGCGCGCGTTACTGGTTGTTCTGCCGGTGAAGGAAGCGCGGAATGTCGAGGTTGTCCTTGTCCGCCGCCTCTTCTTCCTTCGCCGCCCCGCGCGTGACGCTCGACATACGCTCGAACAAGGTGCCGCCGAGCTTCACGCGCGGCGCGGGCGCCGGCTCCGGTGCTGCTTCGGCGACTTCCGGCACGGCCGGCGCCGGCGACGACGTCGCGCCGCCAGGGCTCAACCAACGGCGGCGGGCCGGCGCCTCGACGGCGGGTTCTCCAGCCGCCACCGGCTCGTCGGCATCGTCACCGAAGCGGAACGGCTTGTCGGCCACCGGGGTTTCATCATCGACGACCTCGGTACTGGTATCGAGCACCAGCTCATCGTCGCTCGCGGTCGCCGCGGCCGGCTCTGGCTGATGCTCGGCTGGCGGCATGGCATCGGCGGTGTCCTCGCTGGCGGCAACCGGCTCGGCATCGGTCGCCGACGACGGATCGGTTTCCGCTGTGGATGCGACCGGCGCGGGCTCTTCCACCGCCTTCTTGGGCGAAGCGAAGCTGAATGCGCGAGACGTGGCGGGCGCCGACACGGCGACGGGGCGGCTGTCGGCCTCGATACCGGTGGCGACGACCGAGACGCGAATCTTGCCCTCGAGCTCCGAATTGAACGCCGAGCCCCAGATGATGTTCGCATCCTCGTCGACCAGTTCGCGAATGTGGTTCGCCGCCTCGTCGACTTCGAGCAGGCGCATGTCGTCGCCGCCGGTGATCGAGACGATCACGCCCTTGGCGCCCTTCATGCTGACACCGTCGAGCAGCGGATTGGCGATCGCCTTTGACGCCGCCTCGATCGCGCGATTGTCGCCCGACGCCTCGCCGGTGCCCATCATCGCCTTGCCCATCTCCTGCATCACCGAGCGGACGTCAGCAAAGTCGAGGTTGATCAGGCCGGGCATGACCATCAGGTCGGTGATGCCGCGCACGCCCTGCTGCAGCACCTCGTCCGCCATCAGGAACGCTTCCTTGAAGGTGGTGTTGGCGTTGGCGACCAGGAACAGGTTCTGGTTGGGAATGACGATCAGCGTATCGACATATTTCTGCAGCTCTTCGATGCCCGCATCGGCCGCCTTGGCGCGGCGGTTGCCCTCGAACGCGAAGGGCTTGGTCACCACACCCACGGTCAGGATACCCATGTCCCGCGCCGCCTTGGCGATGACCGGCGCAGCGCCGGTGCCGGTGCCTCCGCCCATGCCCGCCGCGATGAAGCACATGTGCGCGCCCTCGAGCGTCTTCGCGACCTGATCGATCGTTTCCTCGGCCGCGGCGCGCCCGATCTCGGGCCGGCTACCGGCACCCAATCCTTGCGTTATCTTCGCGCCGAGCTGGATCCGGTGCGACGCGGTCGATTGCTTGAGTGCCTGCGAATCGGTGTTGGCCACCAGGAAGTCCACCCCCGCGACCTCCGCCCGCATCATGTTCGCAATCGCGTTGCCGCCCGCGCCGCCGACGCCAATCACCGCGATCCGCGGGGTCAGCTCATCCACTTCGGGAGGAAGAAATTCGATGCTCATCGCCCAGTCTCCACAACATCCCCGAGATACGGGGCCCCTGCCTCGTTAACCTTCTGCACTATCACTAGCGCCCATTCCAGCGAGAACCGCCAAATCTTGTAACAAAGCCGTCAATAATTCGCGCGCGCCGCGGCCATCAGCCTGCCGAACATCGCCAGACCCTTCGGCCGGTGCACCATTTGGCCCGACGGCGACAGCGCGCGCAGGTCGATCGGGTCGGCGGCGGCGTAGAAAGCGAGTCCGGCAAGCGTCGCGAATGCAGGGCCGGAATGCGCCTCCGGCAGGCCGGTCAACCCGCGCGGCCGCCCGATCCGCACCGAGCGGCCAAGCGCCTGTTGCGCATAATCCGCCACCCCCTTCAGCTCCGCCCCGCCCCCGGTCAGCACGACCTGGCGCCCGACGGGTCCTTCGAACTTCAGCTCCTTCAGCGCCTTCTGCACTTCGCCCATCAGATGTTCGAGCCGGGTGCGGATCACCGCGATGAGCTGCGCCTTGGTGATCCGCGCGGTTTCGCTGGCATCGTCCTCGGCCGAAATCGGCGCGACCTCGATCATCTCGTGATTGTCGCGTGGGCTGGCGTTGGCCGAGCCGTGGAAGCATTTCATCCGCTCGGCCTGCGCGCGGCGCGTGCCGAAGGCGGAGGCGATATCGTCGGTGATATCGCCCGACCCGAACGGGATCGACGTCAGCCCGACCAGCATCCCGCCCGCGAACAGCGAGACGTTGGTGATCCCCGCGCCCATCTCGACCAAAGCGACGCCGAGCTCGCGCTCCTCTTCGCTGAGGCACGCCATGCCCGTCGCGACCGGCGAGGCGATGATCGATTTCACCTCGAGATGCGCGTTCGCCACGCACAGCCCGAGGTTGCGCACCGGCGATCCGTCGGCGGCAACGACATGGATGTGGACGCCAAGCCGGTCGGCATGCAGCCCGAGCGGCTTCTTGACGCCCGTCAGTCCGTCGAGCGTGTACAGCGCGGGCTGCGCGTGGAGCACCATCCGTCCGGCCGGATCGATCGATTCGCGTCCGGCTTGCAGCAGCGCATCGATATCGGACTGCTCGACCCGGTGGCCGCCCAGCTCGAATTCGATCGAGGCGACGTCGCTGACCAGCCCCCCGGCCGAGAAGCTGACCCAGACGTTCTCGATATTGGTCCCTGCGATCCGCTCGGCCTGCTCGACCGCCTCGCGTACCGCCGCCTCGGTCGCGTCGGCATCGGCGATATAGCCGCGCTTGACGCCGCGGCTTTCACGCTGGCCGGTGCCGAGCACGATCAGCTCACCGCCGTCGCCCTTCTGCGCGATCATCGCCGAGACCTTGGACGACCCGATATCGAGCGCCGTGATCAACCCTTCAGGCCCTGCCTTCGCCATACGCTGTTACCCCTGCCCTGAAATGATGGCTGTTTTCGATGTGTCGGCCGGCGCTTGCCGCTGCACCGGCGCCGGCACCTCGATCGCGCGATTGGCGACCTCGCCCGGCTTACGCGCGACCAGCTTGTCCGGATCGCGCATGTCGAAGCGAAGCCAGCCCTTGCCGAGCAGCGAGCGCGTGCCGTCGAGCTGCGCGAACTTGATCAGCGCCGCCGCGGCATCCTGTTCGCCTTCGGGCAGCGCAAGCGTCTCGCCGCTGACGAAGGTCAGGTTCCAGCGCCGGTTGCCGACCCATGTCCCGGCCTTGATCTGCGGCTTGAGCGCCGGCGCGACGTCGATCAATTTGTCGTACGCCGCCTCCTGCTCGTTCGCGCCCGGACCGACGAGCAACGGAAGGTCGGGCATCGCGTCGGCGGAGATGCGCTCGAGCACCACGCCGTTATCGGCGATCAGCGCGAGCTTGCCCTGGTCCTGCCAGATCGCGCTCGGCTTCCTCTCGACGATATGGATCAACAGCGTGTCGGGCAGGCGGCGCGAGACGTGCGCATCCTCTATCCAGCCCTGCCGCGCGAGCAGCTTCTCGCGCACCGCCTCGAGATCGATCAGCGGCATCGCGCGTGACTTCTGGTCGAGCGCATCGGCATAGACCGCCATTCGGTCGGCGCGGCTGAGCCCGGTCACCTCGATCTGCTCGACGCGGAAACCGGCGCGGCCGATGCCTTCGGCAATCGCGGTGCCGACCGCACCGGGAATGCCGAGGAAGCTCGCCACGGCGATCAGCGCGGCGAGCATCATGGTGAAGATCGCCCATGTCGCGACGCGACGCAGCGTCGCCTCGCTGACCGGTAGCGCGGCGAGAATGCGGTCGGCGATCGACGGACCCGAGGCCTTGCGGCGCTGTGGCTGAACCGGGCGGCGCGGCGGTGCGCGCTTGATCGTGCGGCTGTTCACCGTCCCCCTTCCCCCTTGCCCGTGTCGACCATAGCCTCATCGACGATCGCCTGCACCAATTGCGCATAGCTCATGCCGACATGGTTGGCCTGCTCGGGAACGAGGCTGAGCGGTGTCATGCCCGGCTGCGTATTGACCTCGAGCAGGAACAGCCCATCCACGCCGCGCTCGTCGTCCCAACGGAAATCGGCGCGGCTGCACCCCTTGCATCCGAGCAACCGGTGCGCCTCGACCGCCAGGCCCAGGCATGCATCGGCAATCTCGTCGGGGATCGGCGCCGGACACAGGTGCTCGGTCATTCCGTCGGTATATTTGGCGTCATAATCGTAGAAGCCGCTCTTGGGCCGAAGCTCGGTGACCCCCAGCGCGCGCCCTGCCAGCACCGCCGTCGTCAGCTCGCGTCCGCGTACATAAGGCTCGGCGAGCAACTCGTCGAAATCCTGCCACGGCCCCGCGACATCCCGTCCGATCGGCGAGCCGTAATTGCCCTCCGCCGTAACGATCGCGATGCCGACCGACGAGCCTTCATTGACCGGCTTGAGCACATAGGGCCGCGCCAGCGGATCGCCCTCGAACACCTCGGCCGACTTGACGACCCGCCCGCCCGGCATCGGGATGCCGTGGGGCACGAGCGCCTGCTTGGTCAGCACCTTGTCGATCGCGATCACCGAGGTGGCAAGGCCGGAGTGCGTATAGCGCAGCCCCATCAGGTCGAGCATACCCTGCACCGAGCCGTCCTCGCCGGGCGTGCCGTGGAGCGCGTTGAACACGAGATCGGGCTTGGCCTCGGCAAGGCGCGCGGCAACGTCGCGGTCCATGTCGATCAGCGTGACGCGGTGCCCGAGCGATTCGAGCGCCTCCGCGACGCCCTCGCCCGACATCAGCGACACTGCACGCTCGGCCGACCAGCCGCCCATCAGGACGGCGATGTGGAGAGAAGCGCTCATCGTACGCCTCCCGCTCCCCGGCGAAGGCCGGGGAATAAGAAGGAAGGAGCGCTCACGTCGCCACCCCCACGCGCTGGATTTCCCATTCCAGCGCGACCCCCGAATGCGCCAACACCTTCGCCCTTACCTCTTCCCCAAGCGCCTCGATCTGCGCGCTGCTCGCCGATCCGAGGTTGAGGAGAAAATTGCAATGCTTTTCTGACACTTGTGCGTCACCGATGCGAAGCCCCCGGCACCCGGCGGCGTCGATCAACCGCCACGCCTTGTCGCCATCGGGGTTCTTGAAGGTCGAACCGCCGGTGCGCGAGCGCAGCGGCTGCGACGCCTCGCGCTCGGCGGCGATCCGGTCCATCTCGACCTGGATCGCCGCCGGGTCGCCGGGCTGCCCGCGAAACGTGGCCGACACGACGATCGCGCCTTCGGGCAAATCGCTGTGCCGATATGTATAGCCGAGGTCGGCCACGCCCAGCACCTTGCGCTCCCCCGTCCGGAGAACAACGTCCGCCTCGACAAGCACGTCCTTCACTTCGCGTCCGTAGGCTCCGCCGTTCATCCGCACGAAGCCTCCGACGGTGCCCGGGATCGAGCGCAGGAACTCAACGCCGCCAATGCCCGCGTCGCGCGCGGTCGAGGAGACGAGTATACCGCTCGCCCCGCCGCCACAGCGCAGCGTGATACCATCACTCGCCTCGACCTGCGCGAACGCCTTGCCGAGCCGCACCACCACGCCCGGCCAGCCGCCGTCACGCACGATCAGGTTGGAGCCCAGCCCGAGCGCCATCACCGGCGTGGCAGGATCGAGCGCCAGGAGGAAGTCGCTCAGGTCGGCGGCATTTTCCGGCTCGAACAATGCTTCGGCCGCACCACCGCTCTTGAACCAGACGAGCGGCGCGAGCGGCGCGCCATGCGTCAGCTTTCCGCGCACCGGAGGCAAGGCGTAACAGACGCTCACCCGCGCGCCGCCCCGATTGCGTCGGCCAAGCCAGCCGCCCACTTAGTAATGTCGCCCGCGCCCAGGCACACGACCATGTCGCCCGGCTGCACCGTCTCGGCGAGTATCCGCGCCAGTTCCTCCGGCCCGCTTACCGTCGCCGCCGAGCGATGCCCGCGCCGCTTCAGCCCTTCGACCAATGCCGCCGCATCCACACCTTCGACCGGCGCCTCGCCCGCGGCATAGACTGGGGCGACGAACACCATGTCGGCATCGTTGAACGCGCCCTGGAATTCCTCCATCAGATTGCCGAGCCGCGAGTAACGGTGCGGCTGCGCGACCGCGATCACCCGGTTGGCCACGCCCTCACGCGCTGCCGACAGCACCGCGCGGATCTCGACCGGGTGATGCGCGTAATCGTCGATGATCGTCGCGCCGCCTACCTCGCCGACCTTGGTGAAGCGCCGTTTGACCCCGCCGAACTTGGCGAAACCATGCTGGATCGTCGCATCGTCGATGCCGAGTTCGAGTGCGACGCCGATCGCCGCCAGCGCGTTCTGCACGTTGTGCCGCCCCGGCATCGGCAGGTGGATGTCGTGGATCGTCCGTACCTCGCCGTCGCGCGCGCGCACCACTGTGTCGAACCGGTTGCCCCCCGCGCTCGCGGTCACGTTGACCCCGCGCACGTCGGCCTGCGCCGAGAAACCATATGTCACCACGCGCCGGTCGCGCAGCCGGGGGATGATGCCCTGCACCTCGGGGTGATCGAGGCACAGCAGCGCCGCACCGTAGAAGGGCACGTTCTCGACGAACTCGACATAGGCGTCCTTCGCCTTTTCGAAATCGCCATAATGGTCGAGATGCTCGGGATCGATGTTGGTGACGACCGCGATCGTGCCGTCCAATCGCAGGAAGCTGCCGTCGCTCTCGTCGGCCTCGACCACCATCCAGTCGCTCGCGCCCAATCGCGCGTTCGATCCGTAGCTGTTGATGATCCCGCCGTTGATCACCGTCGGATCGACGCCCCCCGCGTCGAGCAGCGCCGCGACCATCGAGGTAGTGGTCGTCTTGCCGTGCGTCCCCGCCACCGCGACGGTGGATTTCAGCCGCATCAGTTCGGCCAGCATTTCGGCGCGTCGCACTACCGGAATGCGGCGTTCGAGCGCGCATTCGACCTCGGGGTTGGAGCGCACGATCGCAGTGGACACGACCACCACCGCCGCGTCGCCGATATTCTCCGCCTTGTGGCCGATATGCACCGCGATGCCCTTGTCACGCAGCCCCTGTACGACATAGCCCTCGGCGACGTCCGATCCTTGCACGCTATAGCCGAGATTCTTCATTACCTCGGCGATGCCCGACATGCCGATCCCACCGATCCCGACGAAATGGATCGTGCCGATATCGGTCGCGACGCCCCGCCCAGGTTTCATGGCCACCGGTTTCATGCGAACGCCATCCC
>JBDSKT010000131.1:0-16510 GCA_039916765.1 Sphingomonas sp. | reverse complement strand
ACAAGGAGAATTGGACCGGCTTCATCGTGGTCGCCGCCGAACACCAGCAATATCCGTCCGCCGGCCTGCGCGTCGAGGGCAATATCGCGACCCTGGCGCCGGGCGAGACCCGCAGCCCGGCCTTCCTGGCCGATTACAGCCACGAGCACCTGGCCGAGGGCGCCAACCGACTGGGCGCCGGGGTGCGGGCGTTCGAGACTCGCTGATCCGGTAGCTCAGCGCCTGCAGGCCGCGCCCCTGCCGGCGCCCAGATCGAGGCATTTGCCGTCTACCTTGGGCATAGCCAGGCCGATCTGCGCGGCGAGGGTGGGGGCGATATCGACCGTCTCGACGCCGCCGGGGTGATCGAACCCCGCCATGCCCTTGCGCCAGAAGACGATCGGCACGCGGCGATCGTAATTCCACGGGCTGCCGTGCGTCGCGACGAACCCGGCGAGCGATCCGGGGATCGCGGTGACACGCGATTTAAGGAACACCAGCAGATCGCCCGAGCGCGAGGGATCGAACGAGGCGCGCGCCTTTTCCAGCAGGGTCCAGTTTTCAACCGGCCCGCTCGGTTCGGGCGAGCGACCGATCTGCGCGGCGGTGAACACCGCGGCGACCTGCGGATGCGCCTTGTAGGCCGCGACCGCCTCGGCCAGCACGGCCGTGCGCTGCGCCGGCGTCAGCGCGGCGTCGAGCCAGACGTCGCCATTGGGGATGTCGCCGCGAAGCGTGCGGCCGGCGATGCCGAGCTTGGCGGCGATGGCCTTGCCCATGTTCGCCGGCGCGAGCGCGACATCGACCCGCTTTGCCTCGGGGATGCCGGCGGTGACCTCGCGCTCGGGCAGGTCGTTGCCGCCATGGTCGGCGGTCAGCACGACCTCGTAATCGACCCCGGTCGCGTCGAGCACGCGGAACAGCCCACCCAGCGTGCGGTCGAGTTGCGTCAGCTGGATGCACATCTCCGCGCCCTCGGTGCCGTAGGTGTGGCCGATATAGTCGGTCGCCGAGGCGCCGATATCGATGATGTCGGTCGTCTGGCCGCGCCCGAGTTTCATGTCCTGCACCAGCCCGGCGGCGAGCGCGACGATCGAGGCGTCGAAGGCAGGCGAGGCGCGGAACGCCTTGGCGTCTCCGGCGAAGCGTTCGAAATGGCCGGTGCCCACGGTCTTGTGTGCACCCGTCGGGTCTTGGCCGATATCGACGGGCTTGTCGTGCGACGCGCACCAATCCGGCGCGGCAAGCGCCTCCTGCGGCTTGGCGATGAGCGCGGCGGTCGCGGCATTGGCTCGCGCGACGACCGGCGGCGTGGCGCGGCCGGTATAGGAGACGAACGCCTTGCCGTCCCACCACCACAGTTCATCGACCTTGTGGCCACCCATCATGACCGCGGCGCGGTCCTTGCCGGCAACCGAGACGACGCGCGTGGCGGAGTTCGCCGTCTTCATCCGCTCGCCCAGCGTCGGCACGCGCAGATGCTTGTCGGAAACGGTGTAGCCGCCGTCGTGCGAGGTGCCGGGGACGGTCTCGTCCTCCGCGCAATAGACGGTCTTGTCCTCGCGCGTGACCTTCTGGTCGATCCAGTTGTTGGCGATGATGCCAGTATGTTCGGGGCGGAAGCCCGTCAGGATGGTCGAGTGGCCGGGGCACGTCTCGGTCGCGGCGTGGCTCTGATACCCGTTGGGGAAGACCGCGCCCTGCAACAGCCGCGCGAAACCGCCCGTTGCGTGCGGGCGATATTCGTCGAACAGATCGGCCGAGAATTGATCGACCGAGATGGCGACGATCAGTTTGGGCGGAGCGGAGGGCGATGCCGGCCGGGGCGCTTGCTGTGCCGCGAGCGGCGCGGAGAGCGCCGACAGGGCGATGACGGCGAGGCGGGCGGAATTTTTCATCGTCATGTCCTTGGGATCAGGTGCAATGGCCGGCGCATCCGGCTATGGGCGAGCCGGCAGGGTGGAGCAAGGACCAGCGATGCGGGGATTGGGTTACATCATCGTGACGTTGCTGGCCGCGCTGTCGCTCAGCGGCAGGGCGCAGGCACAGGTTCCCGGCGCGTATGGCGCGGGTCCGCATCTCGCCACTCGCCTCATCGCGGAGACAGATCACCCGGCGGCTGGCAGCGATGTGACGCTCGCGCTCGACACCACGCCGCAAGCGGGCTGGCACGGTTACTGGGAGAATCCCGGCGATGCGGGGTTCCCGGCCAAGCTCGACTGGACCATGCCCAAGGGTGTGACGGTTTCCGCGCCGCGCTATCCGATGCCGGGAACGCTGATCGTCGCCGGCCTGATGAACTATGTCTTCGAGCAGCCTTATGCGCCGCTGCTGACGCTTCACGTGCCGGCGGGATTGCCCGCGGGGACCGCATTGCCGATCAGGCTGCACAGCCAGTATTTGGTCTGCTCGGCGACCGTGTGCGTGCCGGAAAGCGCCGATCTGGCGTTGAGCCTGACGGTAGGGGACGGCGTGGTGCCGGCCGGCCGCGCGGCACGGTTCGACGCGTGGCGGCGGGCTCTGCCCAAGCCGATCGGCGCGGCGGCGGCTTTCCAGGCGAGCGGCGACCGGATCAGGATCGCGGTGCCATATCCAGCGAGCGCGCCGCTGGCCGATGCGTATTTCTTCCCCGTTTCGACCGGCTTTGTGGATTACGCCGCACCGCAGACGGTCGCGCGCGATGGCGACAGGGTGGTGATCGAGACCAAGGCGGGACCGGGCGGCAAAGGCGCCTTGAGCGGGGTGCTCCGGATTGGGACGGGGCGGGGGCTGCTGGTTTCGGCAAGCCCGGGAATGGTCGCGGCGGCCGCCGATAGCGGCGGCGCGGCCGGAAGCGCCATCGCGGTGACCGCGCTTATCGCTTTCTTCGGCGCGGTGCTCGGCGGGCTGATCCTCAACGTCATGCCGTGCGTGTTTCCGATCCTGAGCCTCAAGGCGCTGAGCCTCGCGCGCGGGCACCTCGACGAGCGGGCGGCGCGGCACGAGGCGCTGGCCTATGCCGCCGGGGTGATCGCGGTGTGCGTGGCGCTAGGCGGGGCGATCCTGGCGCTGCGTGCCGGGGGCAGCGCGGTCGGCTGGGCGTTCCAGTTGCAGGATCCGCGCGCGATCGTCGTGCTGTTGTTGCTGACCGTGGCGCTGTCGCTCAATCTTGGCGGATTGTTCGAAATCCCCACCCCGGCCTTCGTCAACCGTGCCGGAGGGGCTGGCGGCGCCTTCGCGACCGGCGCGCTCGCCGCGTTCATCGCGACGCCGTGCACCGGGCCGTTCATGGGCGCGGCGCTGGGCGCGGCGTTGGTGCTGCCATGGTATGCCGCGCTGGCGGTGTTCGCCGGGCTGGGGATCGGGCTGGCGCTGCCGTTCCTCGCGCTCGGCTTCGTGCCGGTGCTGCGCAAGGCCCTGCCCAGGCCGGGCGCGTGGATGGAGACGTTCCGGCGCATCCTGTCGATCCCCATGTGGCTGACGGCGATCGCGCTTGGCTGGGTATTGGGGCGGCAGACCGGGACGAACGGGCTGGTCGCCGCGCTGATCGCCGCGCTGGCGGTCGGCCTGATGCTGTGGTGGGGCGGCCAGCGCCAGGCGCGGGGCAAGAGCTTCGGCATGGCGGCCGGCATCGGCATCGTGGCCATCGGCGTGCTGGCGAGCGGATCGATCGCGCGCTTTCCGCCACAGCATTCGACCGGCGCCACGTCCGCCGCGCAGGATGGCGCGGAGCCGTTCAGCGAGGCGCGGCTCGCGGCGCTGCGCGCGCAGCACCGACCGGTCTTCGCCTATTTCACCGCCGACTGGTGCCTGACGTGCAAGGTCAACGAAAAGGTCGCGATCGAGACCGATGCCACGCGGCAAGCGTTCGCCAAAAAGAACGTTGCGGTGCTAGTCGGCGACTGGACCGATGGAAATCCGGCGCTGGGGCGCTTCATCGAGGCGCATAATCGCGCCGGCGTCCCGCTCTATCTGTATTACGCGCCGGGCGCAGCGGAGCCGACCGTGCTGCCGCAGGTTTTGACCTCATCGCTGTTGGAGTCGTTGTGACATGAAGATCAAGATGCTGGCGGCGCTTGTCGCGACGCTGATGGCAGGCGGCGCCGCCACGGCGGCCAACCCGCCGGCCTGGACTCAGCCGACCGCGCCGTTCCGCATCGCCGAGGGGCTTTATTATGTCGGCACGCAGGGGCTGGCGTCTTACCTCGTCGTGACTCCCAAGGGGCTGATCCTGCTCGACGCGACGATGGAGGAGAACGTGCCGGCGATCGAGGCCAGCGTCCGCGCGCTCGGCTACAAGCTTTCCGACATCAAGATCCTGCTCAATACCCATGCCCATTTCGACCATGCGGGCGGGTTCGTCGCGATGAAGCGCGACACCGGCGCCAAGTTCGAGGCGATGGACGGCGACGTCTGGGCGCTCGAGCATGGCCGGCATTTCGGCGACCAGAATTATGTCGGGACCTTCCCGGCGGTGAAGGTCGATCAGACGCTTCACGACGGATCGAAGGTTTCGCTCGGCGGGGTGACCATGACGGCGACGCTGACACCGGGCCACACGCATGGCTGCACCACCTGGTCGATGACGGTCAAGCGTATGGCGGTGATCTTCCCCTGCAGCCTCAGTGTCGCGGGCAACGTGCTGGTGGGCAACAAAACGTATCCGAATATCGTCGCCGATTACCGGGCGAGCTTTCACCGGATGGTGGCGATGGACGGCGACATCGTGCTGCCGGCACATCCCGAGCTGAACGACGTCCTGGCGCGGCGCGGCGGCGAGCGGAACGATCGCGGCGTGCTGCCCAAGATGGTCGCCGCATCGCAGGCCGATTTCGAGACCGAACTCGCCAAGCAACGGGCGACCGCCAAATAGCGCCAGCGACGACGCGGCGGCAGTGAAGTAGGCTGGACGGTCTGGCTCGCCCCACCTAGCGCGCGCCAAGCTTGTGCGACGCAGCAATTCATCGCAGCATGCGCCCGGAATTCGCTGTGGAGCGTTACGGGGGCGATGGGGAAGCGGCGGGCGTTCGACGAGATCATGGGGCGGAGCGGCTCGGCGATTCCCCGGGCCGAGCTCGCCGCGCTTGGCGCCTGGCTGGACGACACGCCCAACGCCGAGCTGCGCCGCCGCCAGCAGTCCGCCGAAAACACCTTTCGCCAGCTGGGCATCACGTTCGCCGTATATGGCGACAGCGACGCGGCGGAGCGGATCATCCCGTTCGATATCGTGCCGCGGGTGTTCCTTGCCGACGAATGGGCGCGGCTCAGCGCCGGGCTGGTGCAGCGCGTGCAGGCGATCAACGCGTTCCTCGACGACATTTACGGCAAGCGCGAAATCCTCAAGGCCGGGTTACTCCCCGAGGAGCTGATCTTCGGCAATCCGCAATTCCGCCCGGAAATTGCCGGCATCCGTCCGCCGCACGGCATCTGGGCGCACATTTGCGGGATCGATCTGGTGCGCACCGGCCCCGACGAATTTTTCGTGCTCGAGGATAATGCGCGCACGCCCTCGGGCGTCAGCTACATGCTCGAGAATCGCGAGGCGATGCTGCGGCTTTGTCCCGAACTGTTCCGCGAATTTCGCATCGCGGCGGTGGACAGCTACCCCGATCGGTTGCTCGAGACGATGAAATCCGTCGCGCCGGAAGGCGTCTCGGCGCCCGTCTGCGTCGTGCTTACTCCGGGGCATTACAATTCGGCCTATTACGAGCACAGCTTTCTCGCCGACACGATGGGGATCGAGCTGGTCGAGGCGGCGGATCTGATCGTCGATGACGACGTCGTCTGGATGCGCACGATCGCTGGCCTGGTGAAGGTCGATGTCATCTACCGCCGGATCGACGACGACTATCTCGATCCGCTCGTCTTCAAGGCGGATTCAATGCTTGGCGTGCCCGGGCTGATCGCGGCCTATGCGGCCGGCAACGTCGCGCTGATCAACGCGCCGGGTAACGGCATCGCCGACGACAAGGCGATCTATTCGTATATGCCGGAGATCGTGCGCTTCTATTCTGGAAGGGACGCCAAGCTGCCGAACGTCGAGACGTTCCGCTGTCGCGAGCCCGAGGCGCTGGCCTATACGCTGGATCATCTCGGCGAACTCGTCGTCAAGCTGGTCGACGGCTCGGGCGGATACGGCATGCTGGTCGGGCCGACGGCATCGAAGAAGGAGATCGAGGCGTTCCGCGCCGAGCTGATCGCCAAGCCGCATTGCTACATCGCCCAGCCCACGCTCGCGCTGTCCACCGTGCCGACGCTTGCCGACGAGGGCCTGGCGCCACGACATGTCGATTTCCGGCCGTTCGTGCTGACCGGATCGAAAGGCGTGCAGGTCGTGCCGGGCGGGCTGACGCGGGTCGCGCTGAAGCCGGGGTCGCTGGTGGTCAATTCGTCGCAGGGCGGCGGGACCAAGGACAGTTTTGTGCTGATGCCGGACAGCTGATGCTCTCGCGTACCGCATCCTCGCTCTACTGGCTCGGCCGCTATATCGAGCGCGCCGATTTCGCCGCGCGGCTGATCGAGGCGACGGTGCGGCTCGATGCGCTATCGCCTCGCCCGGCCGGGGAGGCGGCATGGCTGAGCGCATTGGTGGTGACTGAAACCGACAAGGATTTCGGCGCGACCGGCGAAACCGTGACGCAGAGCCATGTCGCGCGCTTCCTGACGCTCGACCGCAGCCATCCCGGATCGATCGCGCGCTGCCTGGACCGCGCGCGCGACAATGCCCGCGCGGTGCGCACCGCGCTGACGCGTGATGCGTGGACCGCGATCAACCGCGCCTGGCTTATCTTCCAACATCGATCGAGCCCCGGAGGCGCGACCGCGACGCTCAATCTGCTCGAATCGGTCAAGACCGAGACACGTGGTTTCGAGGGTGCGATCCACCACATGCTCAGGAACCAGACGACGTGGTTCATCCGGCTCGGCCAAGCGATCGAACGCGCGGACAACACGGCGCGACTGCTCGATGTCAAATACCATATCCTACTGCCCGAGGGTGAACGGATCGGTGGTGTGATCGATCGCGACCAGTGGACGACGATCCTCCAGGTCGTGTCGGCGGTGACGGCATATCGCTGGCTCTATTCGGATGGTCTGCGGCCGGCGAATGTGATCGACCTGCTCGTGACGCGAAGCGAACTGCCGCGCAGCCTGGCCGCGTCGGTCGAGGAGACGGTCGATCTCCTCGGCTCGTTGGCCAAGCGCACCGGGCTGCACGGCGAGGCCGACCGGATGGCACGCACGCGGCAGGCACGACTGGCCAGGGCGCGGTCGAGCGAGATCATCGTCGGCGGGCTGCACCAGTATCTGCGCGGCTTCATCGAGGAGAATGCCGAGTTGCACCATGCCATCGGGCGGCAGTTCAAGTTCACCTGACGCGGCTGCGGATCGATCATCGTACGATCTTTCGCCCGCCGGCGTCGCAGGGTCGCCTGATCCAGTTGCTGCGCATGACCCCCGACGACACGCACGATCAATCGATCGCGCGGTGGGACGTTCACCCGGATTGCGACGCGCGGATGCGTGCCGGACGCGACGGCTTCGGCAATCGCATGACCATGCTGTACCTCACAGCCCCGGCGCGGGAGATCGAGATCATCGTTACGGGCGAGGTGCTGACCGCCGCGTCGAACGGCGTGGTTCGGGGCGCCAGCGAGCCGCTACCGCCCGCCCTGTTCCTGCGCCGGGCCACGGCGACCGACGAGGAACTGGCGGGCTGGGCGCGAGGGGTCACATCTGGCGCGACGAGCATGCTCGACCGATTGCACCGCGTGAATGTCGCGATCCGGCGCGAGGCGGCGGGCGGGGTGCCCCGCTTCCTCGCCGCCGCGCGTTCGCTCAGCATACCGGCGCGGTTCGTGTCGGGCTACAGTTCGGCGCTCGACCGGGACGCGGACCGGGCGGTGCCGCACGCCTGGGCCGAGGCGCATGTCGAGGGGCTGGGCTGGGTCGCGTTCGATCCCGCGACCGGATTGTCGGCGGACGAGGCTTATGTGCGTGTCGCGGTCGCCCTTGACGCGGTCGGCGCGGCGCCGGTGGCGGGGCGGACCCCGGGAAGCGGAGAAGGCGATCCGCCGGCCGAGCAATGAGCAGTTCGCGTGGAACGGATCAGCAGGGTCAGGCGTCAGCCGTCATTACGGCGTATTTCTCCGCCGGCGGGCGATACGTCGCCTCCTCGTCGGTGAGGAGCGACCAGCCGTGCGGGCCGAGCACCTCGATCGGGCGATAGCGCGTCTTGTAGGCCATCCGCTCCGACCCCTTCACCCAATAGCCGAGATAGACGTAGGGCAGCGCGACCGCGCGGGCGCGGACGATGTGATCCATGATGATCTGGTTGCCCAGGCCCGTTCGAGTCGCGTGATCGGGGTCGAAGAAGCTGTAGATCAGCGACAATCCGTCGGCCTGCTGGTCGGTCAGGCACGCGCCGATCAAACGGCCGCGCTCACCGTGAAGCGAGGGCTCGCGATATTCGACGATGAACGAATTGACCGGCGAATGCTCGACCATGTCGGCATAATCGCCCTCGTCCATGCCGGTCATGCCGCCACCGGGATGGCGCGACGCGAGGTAGCGGCGCAATAGCTGGAACTGCTCGTCCGTGGCCCATGGCCGGCACGCCGCGATATCGAGATCGGCGTTGCGTTTCAGCTGCTTGCGCTGGGTGGCATTGGGCACGAAATCGCTCGCGACGACGCGCACCGAGACGCAGGCGGTGCAGCCGGCGCAGCTGGGCCGATACGCGACCGACTGGCTGCGGCGAAAGCCGATGCGCCCGAGCGCGTCGTTGAGCTCG
The DNA here is from genome assembly GCA_039916765.1 of Sphingomonas sp. Lineage (GTDB taxonomy): Bacteria > Pseudomonadota > Alphaproteobacteria > Sphingomonadales > Sphingomonadaceae > Sphingomonas. The sequence goes on along the minus strand of JBDSKT010000131.1, from coordinate 7,758 downwards.
CCGGCATATGGGCCGCGCAGCTCGGTGAACACCTTGCGTTCCTGCTTGCCGGGCAGATAGGGGCACGGGGAGGGGCTGGTAACAAAGAAGCGCGGAAAACGGAAAGGTGCGGTCACGTCGCCAAATCCTCAATCACGCCCCATGCCGATGCGGCGCGTCGCACACGTTATGAATCGCAAACAGCGTGATGAAAAGCGGCTTTACTACGATTGAGGGTTAACGCCGGGAAAGTACGATTTCAGCATGACCCGCTGGCGTCGCCCAATACCATAGACCACCGCGAATCGCCCGCGAAGTAGCGCGCGACTCGGCTTGCCGCACGCCCGATTCGTTTCGCCGCCGATCCGCTCACGCAGGTTCGACGGGACTGACCTCATAATCACAATGGCGCAGCGCCGCGATCAAGCGGTCGAGATGCGCGCGGTCGCGGGTTTCGCACTCGACGTCGGTGATCAGGCCCTTTGCGGGCAGGGTGGTGAACACGCGCTGGTGATACACCTCGATGATGTTCACGCGTTCGGTGGCAAAGACGCGCATCAGCGCGAACAGCGCGCCGGGCTGGTCCTGCAGGCGGATGCGCAGCCGGGCGAGGCGGCCCGATCGCGCGAGATCGCGCAGCAGCACGTTGGCAAGCAACCGCGTGTCGATGTTGCCGCCGCACAGCACCACGCCGACGGTCTTGCCCTTGAAGCGATCGGGATGCTCGATCAACGCGGCCAGGCCAGCAGCGCCAGCGCCCTCGACCACCGTCTTTTCGATCTGGAGCAACAGGCTGACGGCCTCTTCCATGCGGCGCTCGCTGACCAGCAGGATCTCATCGACCAGCGCGCGCACCATCAGCGACGTGATCGCGCCGGGTTCCTTGACCGCGATGCCCTCGGCAATCGTGTCGCCGGCGCAGGGCAGGTGCGTGCCGTGCGTGCGGTTGTACATCGAGGGAAAAAGCTCGGCCTCGACCCCGATCACCTCGATCGGGTGGTCCGTCGCGCGGGCGACCACGGCCATGCCCGAGATGAGCCCGCCGCCGCCGATCGGCGTGACGAAGGTGTCGATCTCCGGCACGTCCTCGAGCATCTCGACCGCCGTGGTCGCTGCGCCGGCGATGATCCGCGGATCGTCGAACGGGTGCACGAAGGTCAGGCCCTGCTCGCGTTCGAGCTCGCGAGCGCGAGCATATGCCGCGTCGAACGTGTCGCCGAACAGAACCACCGTGGCGCCGTGTCCTTCGGTTTGCGTGATTTTCACGGTCGGGGTGTTGGTCGGCATGACGATCGTCGATGGGATGCCGAGCCGGTTGGCGTGATAGGCCAGCCCCTGCGCATGGTTGCCGGCCGAAGCGGCGATCACGCCCTTGGTATCCTTGGGCAATTGCAATAGCGTGTTGAGCGCGCCGCGTTCCTTATAGGCGGCAGTAAACTGGAGATTTTCAAATTTCAGATAGACCGTCGCGCCGGTCAATTCGCTCAGCGTACGGCTGATCAGGGTCGGCGTGCGGACGATTACGTCGCGGATTCGCGCGTGCGCGGCGCGGACGTCGTCGATCGTGACCGGAAGGTTTTCGGCGGGGGTGCGGGGGTCGATGGCCATGGCGCGCGCCTAGACCATCTGGCGCAGCGAAGGAACACGCCTTATCGCGAGGCACGAACAGGATCGCCCTGATCGGCATCGGCGTGCCGAACGTACCGGTGTCGCGTGCATGTGTGGAGACCATCCGAATGAAGCGTTTGTTGCTGGCCGCCGCGATGGTGCTGTTGCCCATGCCGGCGCTTGCCGATGCATTGATCGACAACGTCAACGGCATGACGCTCGACAAGAATGGCAAGGTCGTCCATTTTTCCGGTCTGTTGATGAGCCTGGACGGGCATGTCACGCGCTTGCTCCAGCAAGGCGAGAAGCGGCCTGAGAAGCTCGACTGGCGCGCCGACATGCACGGCAAGGTGCTGCTCCCCGGATTCGTCGATGCGCACGGCCATGTCATGGAACTGGGCTTCCGCGCGCTCGAGCTCGATCTGTCGCAGACCAATTCGCTTGCCGAGGCCAAGGCGCGGATTGCGGCCTATGCCGCCGCCAACCCCGAGAAGAAGTGGATCATCGGCGGCGGCTGGAACCAGGAGCGCTGGAACCTTGGCCGCTTCCCGACCGCGGCCGACCTCGACTCGGTGGTATCCGATCGGCCGGTCTGGCTTGAGCGTACCGATGGCCATGCCAGTTGGGGCAACACTGCGGCGATGACGGCGGCGGGCGTCAATGCGAAGAGCGTCACGCCGCCCGGCGGGCGGATCGAAAAGACCGGTGCCAACCCCAATGGAGTGTTTGTCGACGCTGCACAGCAACTCGTCACCAAGGTGGTGCCTCGGCCGCTGCCAAAAGAGCGTGACGTCGCGTTTTTGAGGGCGCAGGAAATCCTGCTCAAGTTCGGCATCACCGCCACTGGAGACATGGGCACGCCGATCGAGGACTGGCTGAGCTTTCGCCGCGCGGGCGATCTCGGTTCGCTGCGGGTGCGGATCATGAGTTACGGCCTCGGGGTCGATACCGCGCTGATGGTCGGTGGCGGACGGCCGACGCCGTGGCTCTACAACGACAAATTGCGCATGGGCGGGGTCAAACTGTTTGCCGACGGCGCGCTCGGCTCGCGCGGAGCTTGGCTCAAGGCGCCCTACAGCGACGCCCCCGGCCAGACAGGCCTGGGTTTCATGTCGGATTCGACGATCCGCAACCTGATGAGTCGCGCGGCGATGGATCATTACCAGGTCGCGGTGCATGCGATCGGCGACCGGGCCAACGCGCAGGTGCTCGGCGCGATCGACGAATTGTCGCAGACCTATGACGGCGACCGACGCTGGCGCGTCGAGCACGCACAAATTGTCGATCCCGTCGATCTGCCGGGCTTTGGAAAGCATGGCATCATCGCCTCGATGCAGCCGGTCCATCAGAACACCGACATGCACATGGTCGATGCGAGGCTTGGCCCCAACCGGCTCGCGGGTGCCTATGCCTGGGCATCGATGCTGCGCAACGGCGCGGTGCTTGCGTTCGGCACCGACTATCCGATCGAAAGCCCCGATCCGTTCGCCGGCTGGGTGGCGGCCTTCACTAGGCAGGATGCGAAGGGCGAGCCCTATGGCGGCTGGCATCCCGAGGAACGCGTCACTCGCGAACAGGCATGGCGCGCCTATACGATGGACGCCGCTTACGCCGGGTTTGCCGAGGACAAGTTCGGACGGCTGGCACCGGGACAGCGGGCGGATTTCATCATCGTCGATCGGGATCCGCTGCTGGCAAGTCCGACCGAGCTTCGCGCGACCAAGGTCGAGCAGACCTGGGTTGGCGGGGAGAAGGTGTTCGAGGCGAAATAGAGCCGCGTTGCAATGTCATGCGAACCTGTCACCTTCACGGTCGCCGCAGGGCAAAAAGGCAACAGGAGAGATCGATGAAGAAGCAACAGGGGTTTGCGATCGCGTTGGGCATCGCGATCGCCGCCATCGCCGCGCCGGCGATCGCGCAGGATCAACCGGCACAAGCCAAGGTTCCGGTCAGGGACCTGGATCTGACTAGGTCGCACGACCGGATGACCGCCGACAAGCGTCTGACACATGCCGCCAAGGCGGCCTGCCCGGACACCGGCCCCGGTCTGCAAGGTCATCAGAATGCCAAGGCGTGCAGCGACGATCTGGTCGATAAGGGCACGGCGAAGATCGGCGACGCCGCCATGCAGCAACAGGCGCATAAGGATGCCGAAATGGCGGCGATGCGCCACGATATGATGCGCCACCATCATCGCATGGCGAAACGGCGGCACCATCGACACATGATGATGCACAAGATGCATCACATGGCGAGCCATCCGGTCAAGTCAATGACGACGACCAGCACAACCAAGGCCCATTAAGCCGGGCACAAAAAGACCGCGGCGCCCCCCGGCGCCGCGGTCCCAGTTGTTACAAAAAACTGTTACTGATCAGGCAGCTGAGGCTTCCTTGACCTCGTCGGGTTCGCGCAGCACGTAGCCACGGCCCCATACGGTCTCGATGTAATTCTCGCCGTCGCACGCCATCGACAGCTTCTTGCGCAGCTTGCAGATGAACACGTCGATGATCTTGAGTTCGGGCTCGTCCATCCCGCCGTACAGGTGGTTGAGGAACATTTCCTTGGTCAGCGTGGTGCCCTTGCGCAGCGAGAGCAGTTCCAGCATCGCATATTCCTTGCCGGTCAGGTGCACACGGGCACCATCGACCTCGACCGTCTTAGCGTCGAGGTTCACGGCGAGCTTGCCGGTGCGGATGACCGACTGGCTGTGGCCCTTCGAGCGACGGACGACGGCGTGGATCCGCGCGGTCAGCTCCTCGCGGTGGAACGGCTTGGTGACGTAATCGTCGGCGCCGAAGCCGAAGCTGCGGACCTTGCTATCCATCTCGTTGATGCCCGAGAGAATGAGCACCGGGGTCTGCACCCGGGCGACGCGCAGTTTCTTGAGCACGTCATAGCCGTGCATGTCCGGCAGATTGAGGTCGAGCAGGATGATGTCGTAATCATACAATTTGCCCAGATCGAGGCCTTCTTCGCCCAGATCGGTGGTGTAGACGTTAAAGCCTTCGGTCGTCAGCATGAGCTCGATCGCCTTGGCGGTCGTCGGCTCGTCCTCGATCAGCAGCACGCGCATCTGGCAGTATCCCCTGTCGTTCGCGGCGCCCGACGCCCCCACGGCTCAGCAGCGCTTCACACAATCTATTAACCTGTGGAGAGATGAACGCAAAAGGTTAATTCTTCGCTAACCGGCCTGACTCCGCGAGTCGCCACTATCTGACTGTGAAGATTCCAGATCCTCGCCGATCACGTCGCGGACATAAAGGCTGCGAATAAGGGTGAAGACGACGACCAGCAGCCCGGCGGAAAAGAACATCGCGAACAGCCCGAACACAAGGCCTGTGCCGATAATCGCAAACAGCGTGATCGCGGGCGGGATGGCGACGACCTGCGCCTGGACGAACGGCGTGATGAGGTTGGTCTGAATCAGCCGCACCACCGCATAGGTGGCGAGCGCGCCAATCAGCGGACCCTGTCCCACGGTCGCGCCTAGACCGAGCGCGGGAAGCATCGCCGCGGTTGGACCGACATAGGGGATGAATTCGGACAGGCCCGCGAGCAACCCGAGCGCACCGGGCGAGGGAACGCCGGATAGCCACAGGCCCAGCCCGATGAGAACGCCCATGGTCGTCATCCCGATCAGCTCGGCACGCAACCAGAGCCGCAGCCGCGCGGCGACGTCGTCGATGGCGTCGGCGAAGGCGGGCCGGCGCGCGCGCGGGATCAGCAGCAGGATGCCGCGGCGATAAAGCGCGGGGTCGGTGGCGAAGAACAGCGCGCCGAACAGCATGACGATCGCGTTGAGCGCGAACTCGCCGCCGCCCCGAATCAGGCCCCCGGCACTCTGCTCCATGCGTGAACCAGACATGCTGGCCTTGAGCATGGTCGATAACGCCGCGCCGAGCGGGCTCTGCGACAGCCATGCATCGAAGCGAGCGGCGAGCACCGGCGTCTGGACGACGAGCGCGTTGACCTGATCGGCGAAATGGACGCCGAACAGCCAGCCGAGAAAGGCGAGCACCGCGATGACGGTCAAAATTCCGAGCGCGAGCCCGCTACGTTTTCCGATATGCGGTATGCGGTCATACAGATCGGCCGTGCTGCGAATGACGATCGCGCCCAATACCGACCCAAAGGCCAGGATCAGGATGTCGGCGGCGCGGTACAGAACCACCGCGACGGCGGCGATGAGGATAAGGATGACGACGCGGCGAATGAACCGGGCATCGGCATCATCGGGGGTGAGGCGGCTCATGGCTTCTGACTCGTTCCGGGGGCAACGCAGAGATTGTGCAGGCGCTCCGCGAGGAACGCGATCAGCGCTTCGACGCGCGCGGGACGCAGCGTGCCGGGCGGCGTCAACAGGTGCAGCGCGCCGACGACCGGCCGCCAGTCCGCGAGGATCGCCTCTAGCGTCCCCGCCGCGAGATCGTCCGCGACCAGGAATTCGGGCAGCAGCGCGATACCGAGGCCCGCGCGCAGCGCCGGAAGCATGGCGTCCCCGCTGTTGGTGGCAAGCGGGCCGCTCGGACGGATCGACGCCTCCGCGCCATCGGGTCCGTGGAAGCGCCAGGGGCCGCTGACGTTGGTATAGCCAAGGCAGCGGTGTTCGCCGAGCTGCGCCGGATGCACCGGGCGCCCGTGCGCCGCGAAATAAGCCGGCGCGGCGACGACGTGCATTGGCATGTCGGCAAGCTTGCGCGCGCGAAGCGACGAATCGGGCAAGGTGGCGACGCGCAGCGCGATATCGAAACCTTCGGCGACGATATCGACACGTGCGTCTGACAGGTGGAGTTCGATCTCGATTTCCGGATATTGGACCAGGAATTCGGCAACGGCGGGGGCGACCGCGAGCAGGCCCAGTGACATCGGCGCGGCGACGCGAACAAGTCCGGCCGGGGCGGTCGCGGCATCGCGGGCGGCTTCCTCCGCACCCTGCGCCTCGGCAAGTATCCGCGCGGCCCGCGCCGCCAGCATCTTGCCGCTTTCGGTCAGGGTAAGGCGGCGTGAGGTACGGTGGAACAGCGACTGGCCCAGATGCGCCTCCAGCCGCGAGACGGCCTTTGACACGGTCGCCTTGGACAGCCCGATCGCGGCGGCGGCGGCGCTGAACGAGCGATGCTCGGCCACGGCGGCGAAGATCGCCCAGGCTTCGAGATCGGGCAAGCGCATCACAGGATGCTGCCGCAAGCGAGCCAATAGCGCAATGACGGAAACGATCGGTTTCAATCGTTTCCATTTACGCGATGCGAAGGTGGCCTATCTTGGTGACAACCGAGGAGCATCCGATGACCGATACCGCCACTCTCAACGCCGCTGTCGATCGGCGCCCGTTCGCCAGCCTTGGCCATGCCGATCATGGTTGGCTCAACGCGCGGCACCATTTCAGTTTCGCCGATTATTACGACCCCGACCGCATGGGATGGGGCGCGATCCGCGTGTGGAACGACGACGAGATCGGCCCGAACTCGGGCTTTCCGCCGCATCCGCACCGCGACATGGAGATCATCACCTATGTCCGAACGGGCGCGATCACGCATGAGGATTCGCTCGGCAATCGCGGCCGCACCGGTGCGGGGGACGTGCAGGTGATGTCGGCCGGAACGGGCGTGCGCCACGCCGAATTCAACCTCGAGGGGGAAACGACGACGCTGTTCCAGATCTGGATCGAGCCGAAACGGGTCGGCGGATCGCCGTCATGGGGCGCAAAGCCCTTTCCGAAGGGCGACCGCAGCGGCAAGTTCGCGGTGCTCGCGTCCGGGTTCGCCGAGGACGCGGGGGCATTACCGATCCGCGCCGACGCGCGCGTGCTCGGCGCGACGGTGAAAGCGGGCGACAGCGTTTCGCACACGGTCGGCGAGGGACGGCACGCTTATCTCGTTCCCGCGACGGGCGCGATCGGCATTGGCGACATGCGCATTGCCGCGCGCGACGGCGTCGCGCTGTCGGGCGGACAGAGCGTGACCATCACCGCGCTCGAGGATGCCGAGATCGTGCTCGTCGATTCAGAATAATCGCTCTTTTCGGGAGACACATAATGGCCAAGGTTCTTGTCCTCTATTATTCCTCTTACGGTCATATCGAACAGATGGCCGACGCCATCGCCGAGGGTGCGCGCGCCGCTGGCGCCGACGTCGATATCCGCCGCGTGCCGGAGACGGCGCCCGCGGC
>JBDSKT010000130.1:0-6503 GCA_039916765.1 Sphingomonas sp. | reverse complement strand
ATATTGATGAAGACCGTCAACGGGTAGCCATCCGCCGCCAGCACTTTTTGATCCGCGATGACTTGGTCGATCGTCCACAAAGTCAGCGCGCAGATTTCACGCGCCTCCTCGGCAATGGTAATGAAATCGCCCGGTAGAATCAGCCCACGCACCGGATGTTGCCAGCGGACCAGCGCTTCGGCACTCGCTATTTCCTGACGCCGGACGTGGATTTTTGGCTGATATTGCAGGAACATCTGCCCTTGCACGATTGCCGGATTCAGCTCGCGTGCGAGCGTTCGCCGGTCAAACGCGGGGGCGCCAACAGTCAAGTCGCGAATCACCGGCTGGCGATCGATCCTGGCCTGTTCCAGCGCATGTTCGGCCTCCTCGATGACCCGGACATCTTCGGCAAGTCCACGGGGCGATGCTACCGCGCCAATAATGACTTCAACACGATGCCGCTCACTTTCCAGGTCAAGCGACTCGTCGAAGGTTCCGACGACCACCGACACTAGCGCGGCAAGATCGGCATCGTCATCGCCATCCGCCGACAATTCGACCTGAGTCCGGCTGACGACCTTTAGCCGGGCGTGCGGGATCGACTCGGCAAGCCTATCATGAACATCGAGCACCAATCGATCGGCGCGCGCGATCCCGAGATAGCGGCGAAGCGCGAGGAAGTTCCCGATCTCGACAAGGCAAACGAATTGCCACGCCCTGGCCGAGGAGGTCCGGCTCGGCTTGCCCGCAGGCCTCACACGGTGCTCGCCGGTAAGGCTTGGCCCACGGAACGGTACATCCGCCAATGTCGGCAGGCGCGTCTCAACCCGATGCGAATTGGTCCGGGCGGACGCTTCGTAAGGCACAGCATCTTGCATCGCCCGCTCTGTTATCACCGCGATATTGAAGGAAGCTTTAAGGTACCGGTTAGTAATGGTTAACGCGGCGGCAACCACGTTGCTTTGTGGTTATCGATGGGGTAATAATTGGCGTGCGCTCTTCTGGGCGCAACAAGGGAGAAAGCAAATGCTTCGTTTCATTCTCGCGCTTATCTACGGCGAAAACGTCCGTCCTTGGTGAACGCGTTTATCGACCCGATACGGCGCTTTGCTACCGGTTTTCCCGTGGCTTATCGACGGATCGGGTCGATGTTTCCCCCTCCGGCGCGGGTGTGATTCGGAGATCGGGCGAAGCATCCAGACTTTGTCAGCAAGTCACCGTCCCGATTCGGGGCGGTTTATTTTTGCTCGATCGACTAATTGAGCTCATCAAAAAATACCCACGTTCCGTTGCGCAAATGCCACAGATGGTTAATGGCCGTCCGCGAGTTCCCAACCGCCGCCCATCGCCTTGAATAGCGATACAGTATCCTGTCGCAGCTGCGCGTTGCTGCCCGCCAGTTGCTCGGTGGCGTTCAATTCCTGGGTCTGGGCGTTCAGCAGCGAGTCCTGCGCGATGAAGCCGGTGCGATATTGCGCGGCCACCGATCGCGCCACGCGACCGGCATCCTCCACCGCGCGGCGTAGGGCGGCGTTGCGGGCGCGCTCGGCGTCAACACGGGTCAGCGCGTCCTCCACGTCACGCAGCGCGGTCAACACAGTCTTCTGATAGGTCGAATACGCTTGGACGCGGTCCTCCTTGCGCATCCCGACCGTCGCTTTGCGGCGTCCCCAATCGAGCAGCGGGAAACTGATCGCGCTGGTGCCCTGCGCCTGGATGCTGTCACGCGAGAACAACGTTGCAAGCGATGTCGAAAGCAGGCTGGCCATCCCGGTAAGGCTGAACTTGGGATAGAGGTCCGCCACCGCCACGCCGATATCCGCCGTCGCGGCGCCAAGTTGCCGTTCAGCCGCGCGCACGTCGGGACGCCGGCGGAGCAGGTCCGATGGCAACCCCGCCGGAACGATGGGCGTCGCGACGAAAGGTGCGACGGGCGCCTGCATGTCAGCCAGCAGGACCTCGGGCGCACTCCCCGTCAGGATGCCGAGCGAATGAATACGTAGCTGCGCGTCGGCGCGGACTGGTTGCAAGCGGGCCTGGAGCGTGGTGATCGACGAGCGCTGACGCGGCACGTCGATCTGCGGCGCAAGCCCCACCTTGGCGATATTGCCGGCGATGCGAAGCGCGGCGTTCTGACGATCGACCTCGCTCGCAATCACGGCAATCTGTTCTTGGTCGAGCCGCAACGCGAAATATGCCTGGGCGACCTCGGCGGCAAGTGTGATTGCGGCATCGCGCTGGTTCCAGACCGCCGCTTCGCCACGCGCGCGCGCCGCCTCCACGCCGCGGCGACCCCCGCCGAACAGGTCGAGTTCCCAGCTTGCGTCGAACCCCAAGGCGAAGGTTGTGATGCCGCTACCAGGCAGTGCGATGCCGCCGGCAGAACCGTTCCCGGCACTTGATCCGCCGCCTGAAAATTGCTTGGCGAGGGAGGAGAACCCAGCGTTCTTGCTGAATTCGACATGCGTGACATTGCCCGTCGCATCGACGGTGGGTTTGCCCACGGCGCCCGCCGCGATTTCCTGAAGACGCGCTTGGCGAACGCGCGATGCGGCAATCGCGATGTCGGGATTGTCCTTAAGCGCGCGGGCGACAAGCTCGTCGAGCTTGGCGTCTCCAAACGAGGACCACCAGTGCGCCGGATCGATCGAGACGCCCGGCGGGGGCGCCGGCTGGGCGCCAGCGAAGGTGGGCGGCACAGGCAGCTCCGGCGTTTGATAGGTCGGACCGACCGTACAACCCGCAGTCGCGAGGAGCAGCAGCGCGAGCGTTGGAAAATACGTGCGCATCAATGGCCCATTCCTTGTCCTGCGGCCGCGCCTTCCTTGGGCGGGCGCATCAGCAGTACCAACGGCGTGACTACCAGCACGACGATCATCAGCGAATGGAAGACGTTCAGGAACGAAACCATCGCCACCTGCCGCTGCATCTGGGCGAACAACACCGCCAACGGCGTGACCGTGTCGCCCGTGCTGCCGAACGCGCCCGATGCGCGGGACAGCCAATCGTTATAGTTCGGGTTGAGCGGATTGAGGTTCGCCACCATCCCCGCCTGATTACGCTGCAGCGCACTAGCGAACATCGTTTGCGCGCTGGAGATGCCAATCGAGCCGCCCAGATTCCGCGCCACGTTGAGCAAGCTCGATGCCTGCGCCGTCTTGTTCTGCGGCAGCCCGACATAGGCAACGGCGTTGATCGGCACGAACAGGAATGGCAGCGCCATCGCCTGATAAAGGCGTGCGATCGCCGCATCGTGGAAACTGATGTCGGCGGTTAGGTGCGTCATGTTCCACAACGCTGCGGCCTGCACCAGAAGCGCGGGGATGAGCAGCATGCGCGGATCGACCTTGCCCGTAAGCCGGCCGGCAAACGGCACCGCGATCAACGTCGCAACGCCGCCAGCGGTGAGCGCAAGCCCAGCCTGGAACGATGAATAGCCCAACACCTGCTGAAGCATCTGCGGAATCAGCTGGGTTGTGCCGAACAGAATCATGCCAGTGATCCCCATCACCAACAACGTGAGTGAGAAGTTGCGGCTCTTCATCAGCCGCAGGTCGATCACCGGATCGTCGTGATTGAGTTCCCAGAACACCAGCGCGATCAGCGAGGTGAACGATATGCCGGCGGTCATGATGATGAAGCCGCTCGAGAACCAGTCCTCGCGCTCGCCGCGATCCAGCGTAAGTTCGAAAAAACCCAGGCCGAGCGCGACGAGGAGGACACCGATATAGTCGATGCGCAGCCCGCCCTTGAGCTTCTCGGCGCGATCTTGCCGCACCCGCTCAGGCTCATCGACGAAGATCTGCGTAAGAAAGAAGGCGGCGATGCCGACCGGCACGTTGATCAGGAAAACCCAGTGCCAGCTCGATGTCTCGGTGATGTATCCGCCGAGCGTTGGGCCGAGTACGGGGCCAACCACAACGACGATGGCGAAAGCCGCGAAGGCCATGCCGCGCTTTTCGGGCGGGAACGTATCCGCGAGCATCGATTGCTCGACCGGCGCCAGACCCCCGCCGCCAATCCCCTGGAACACCCGTGCAATGACCAGCGTCGCAAGGTTGGGCGCCAGTCCGCACATGAGCGAAGAGACCGTGAACAACGCGATCGAGATCATGAAATAGCGTTTCCGCCCGATTGCGTCGCTCAGCCATCCCGATATCGGGATGACAATCGCGTTGGCGACGAGATAGCTGGTCAATACCCAGGTCGCCTGATCGGTGGTGATCGACAGCCCGCCCGCGATATGATCGAGCGAGACGTTGGCGATCGACGTGTCGAGCACCTCCATGAAAGTTGGTATGCTGATAAGCGCGACGATGAGCCACGGACTATAGGCGCCCGCAGCGGAGCGTTCGCCATGCCATTCGTGACCGCCGGCCGCGGCACTCGCCATCTCAGCGGACCTTTACCGTCGGGATCGCCGACATACCCGGACCAAGCGGATATTTGCGCGGATCGGGGCTGTTCTGGTCGCGGTCGAACAGGATACGCACCGGCACGCGCTGCACCACCTTGACATAGTTTCCCGTCGCGTTCTGCGGCGGCAGGAGAGCGAATGCCTGCCCTGCCCCGCGCTGAACCGAATCGACATGGCCCTTGAACTCGACATCGGGATAGGCATCGACCTTGATCGTCACGGGTTGGCCGATGCGCATGCGCTGGAGCTGGGTTTCCTTAAAATTGGCGGTGATCCAAACCTCGTCGGGCACGAGCGCCATCAACTGCGTACCCGGTCCGACATAAGAACCCAGATTGACCTGCCGATTGACGATCTGTCCCGCGACGGGCGCGGTGAGGCGCGCATCGCCAAGGGTAACGTTGGCCTGGCTCACTTGCGCGCGCCGCGCCGCGATCACTGCCTGCGACGCTCCGACCTGCCGCCGTGCCACGGCAACTTGCGCATCAGCAGTGTTGATCTGTTTGCGCGCCGCCGCCGCTTCCGCCGCGGTGGAGCGAGCGTTGGCGCGCGCTTGATCGAGCTGCTGCCCCGCGACCGCGCTCGGATCGATCCGAAGCAGCGATTCGTAGCGCGCAAGGTCCTGAGCGGCTTTCACCGCGTTGGCCATCGGCGCGCGTGCCTGAGCAGCCGCCTGATCGCGCTGCGCTTGCGCTGCCGCGACCTGCGCACGCGACTGATCGAATTGCGCCTCGGCCTGCTTCACGTTCGATTCGGCTTCGATGACCTTCGCGTTCGAACCTGACGAATCGACCACCGCGAGCAATGTCCCCGGCGTGACGTGACGGTTGTCGCTGTTCGCGACATAGGTCAGCGTACCCGCGACCGTGGGCGCGATGCGGACGATATGCGCATCGACGAACGCGTCGTCGGTCGATTCATATTGCCGCGCGTCCAGGTAGTATAGCGTACCTCCGATGACGGCCGTGGCGACCACCGCGAAAAGGATGATCCAGAATAGCGGCCTGGTGAAGATCGACGGCTTCTTCGGCTTGTCATCGGCATCGCCGCGAGGGGGCTGGTTGTCCTGATGGTCGCTCATTGCGGCTCCTGTCGCTCGGCGGCTAGCGTGTTCAAAGTTGCGTCGATGTTGGCGCCGATGCGCGCCTTGATTGCGGAAACGGTCGGTGCATCGAGATCGTTCGCCTGCAGAAGCTTGAGGCACGACGCGCGCGAGGCGCGCAGCACGATGGCCTGGCCCATCAGGGTGACCGTCGTGATCCGCGCGGCGAGGTCGTCGCGGCGCCCGCTGGCGATGCACACCAGCGCGACGAGGCGCTCCATCATCTTGCCCATCGGACCGCCCCAGATGCGCTGAAACGCCTCGGTCGGGTTCATCTGCTCACGTACGATGAACATCGACCATACCGCGCTTCGCGTTCCGACCATTTTATCGACGAAGTGGCTGATGACCTCGTGAACTGCCGCCCGAGCCTCGGCGGGCGTGGGGTCGGGCGCCGAGTCCGCGGCCATGATCGAGCCGCTCACACCCAACGCCATCTGCTCGGCAATATAGTCGGCGGTCGCGAGATACAGGCCTTCCTTGCCGCCGTAATGATATGTGATCGACGACATGACCGTTCCCGCCGCAGCGGCAATTTCCCGCGTGCTGGCTCCCTCCAGCCCTTTCAGGCTGAATTCGCGCACGGCGATATCCAGAAGTCGCTGCTGCACCACAGCATCGAATTAGTTCGTTCGAACGAATGTCGCAAGCCTAATTCATGAATTTACGGATCGTTGCAACCTCGGCTGAATGTCGCTGATCCAGTTCCAAAATCAAACGGCGGCGGTCTTCTGCGGGCGGGACCTCGTCGCGCCGGGGGCCGGGTTGGAAAATTCCATCCCCTGATCGACCGAGCCGAATTTCAACGAGACCAAATCCTTGGCGTAATTCTGATGCAGCCTCCACGGCTTGCGGTTGCCCTGCTTGGGGAACTTCTCCATCGCCCGTGTGACGTAACCAGACGAAAAATCGAGAAACGGTTGCGCCGATAGCGCTTCGTCGCCGACCCGCGGCGTTGCCTGTCGCACGCCGCGCACGCGCATCGTGTTGAGCAGCCGGCAG
>JBDSKT010000129.1:0-13266 GCA_039916765.1 Sphingomonas sp. | reverse complement strand
CGCAGTGCGCGAGTCGGGCGGCAAAGCGCTCGCGGTGGGCGATCCGGCGATCCTTCGGGCGGTCGATGACTGCGCGAAACAGGACGGCCTGCTGCTCTGCCCCGAGGGCGGCGCGACGCTGGCGGCGTACCGCGAGGCGCTGCGCACCGGCGAAGTCGACGAGGACGAGCGGGTCGCGCTGTTCAACTGCGCGACGGGGTTGAAGTACCCGATGCCCGCGGCGGACGCGGCGATCGACAAGGATGCGCCGATCGATTTCAATGCGCTGTAGACGCTAAAGCACCATCGAAACGCGCGGCGCAGTTCGGCGACGCCGTCGCGGTCGTAGCAGCGGCCATGTGCGAGCAGGATGCGGTCCGGCGCCCAGGCGATCATCTGTTCGACCGCGCTGCGCACGGCGCGCCGGGTTCGCCGGAAACTGAGTTGCATGTCGATCGGCGCCTTGCCGTCGGGGTCGGCCGCCCCGGACAAGCGCATCATCCACCGCCAAAATCGCGAGCGCACCCGGCGTGGCTCGAAATTCTCGATCAGGTCGGTGAGGATCAGCGTGCGGGTCGCGCGGTGGAAGAAGGCGGCTTCGGTCAACAGCGTGCCGGGCACGATCACCTGATCGATGACATCGAGCCACGCCGGATCGGCGGCATCGCCGAGCGCGGTGAAGGGTGGGAACGGGCGCTTCGCTCGCGTCGCCAAGTCGGCCACGCCGTGAATTTGGGCGGTGGGAAAATGCCGGGCCCAGTCGGGTATCCACCAATAATGCAGGCTGTTGGGCGCAACCAGATGGCCCACCCGTCCCAGCGACGCGATGTCCGCCAGTAAGATGTCTGTCGGCTCGGTCGGCGAATGCAGCCAGAGATCGCCGTCGGGCAGACGGACGATCGTCATTCGCGTGGGAAAGGGAATGCGCAGGCCGAAAGAGTGCATGCGGATTTCGGGTCCGTAGACGACCCACAGATCGCGCGCGATCGCTTTCAGACGATCGAGCGGTTGATACGGGACAAAGGCCGAGCCAGTCATGCCGTCGCTCCGGGCGGCTCAGATCGTCTGCGCCCTGTTCTCGTCACGATGCTTCTTCAAATACTTCATGAACGGCGTCCCGCCCGTGCCGACATCGGGGTCGTTGCCCTTCGCGTCGCTCGCCTGCTTGTTGATATAGGCGGCGGCATATTCGAGATGGCGTGAGCGGAAGCGTGCGACCTGCTCGACGCAGGCGTTGAAGGCATCCTTCACGCTCTGCCCCTGCGTCTTGCAGAACTCGCGCAGATGGCTCGCGGCCTGCATGTCCTCGATGAACTGGCGGTGCGTACGCGGGCGGTATGCATGAAGGTCGGCGAGAAACTCGCGCAGCTCGTCATTGGTGTGGGTGACCTGGAACAGCGCGTCCATCGTCGGCACGATCGAGCTCTGCGATCCGGTCTGGCCGCGAAAGGGTTGCGGCTTGCCGCCGAACCGCTCGACACCTTCGTAGATCAACCCCTCGGGCATCGCCGGATTGTTCTTCCAGCCGTTGATATACGGGCGGACGCGGTTGAAATAGATGTACGGATCGCACTTCTCCACCATGCGGTCGAAGATCGCGTTGATCTCGTCCCACACGCCGTTCATCTCGAGCAGCAGCGCCTCGACCCACCCGGCATCTCCGGCGTCGGCGGCGCGCACCAGCTCGACGCCCAGCTCAAGCGCGCGGCCGGCCGTCGCCTCGATCGCGACATGGACGAGGACGAACCAATTCTCGTCCTGGCCGCCGGCGAAATGCTGGTCCATCACGAGATTGTCGAGCGCGACCGGCCCGTCCTTGTCGAGCCGGAACCAGTTGTCGAGCACATAGCCGGCATAGTTCATCACCGGCGGAAAGCCGATCGCGTCGCTGAGCGCGACGAAGGGGATGGCGAGGTTGGCGGGAAGCTTTTCGGGCGGGGTAGGCTCGCCCCAGACATACGCCTGAACGAGGAAGGAATAGCGCACCATCGCCACGCCGATCTCGTCCTGCGACGCGGTGGCGATAAACGGCTCGATGTCGGGCATCGGCAACGTGTCGAGCCAGCGACGCACCCGTCCGGTCGTGACCAATCCGGAGAGCATCGCGGCGGCGCCCTCCACCTCGGCGAAATCGCCGGGCAACTCGATCTCGTCGATCTCGGCCTGCGAGAGATAGCCGCGCTCGGCCGACAGCCCGTAATGGCTGAGGTCATGGATGGTCATGATATCGTCGATCCCTGCGAAACTGGTTTCGTGTGTAACCATTTGCTACCCGATGCGGGGGGTGAAAGCTAGGCGGCGCGATCGCGCGCGGCGGTCGAATCGCGGCGGCGCAGGTACGGCGCGACGAGGTTGTGCGAACGAAACCATTCCTGCCGATCGAGCGACAGGCTGGCGAAATTGCCGATCACGCGGCGACATTGCGGGCTGCGGCACTGACAGATCATATGCCAGTTCGATTCGGCGAGCGTGGTCGAATAGTCCCAGGCGATTTCCTCGCCCGGCGCGATGTCGCGGATCGCGACGAGCACCGGACCCGTCTCGACGAAACGCAGCCCGGCATTGGGCGCGCAGCTATGGTTGATCAGATCATCGATCCGCCCCGACGGCCCGATATAATGGTCCGGCGTCACTTGCACGAAGCGGTCGCTCGCGCCGCGCATCAGACTGGGCACGCGGTCGGCGCGGAAGCGGCGGCCAGTGAAGCGAATGATCTCCTCGCCCGCCTCGAATCCCTGCGCGGCATAGACCGCCTTGCCGAGATGCGTTTCGCCGACCGCGAACAAATTGGCCGCGGGGGCGTAGGCGTCGAGCACGTAGAAGCGCCCGTCGCGCCAGCCGAGCGACCGAAGCGGATTGATCGTCGCCAGTCCGATCATGAACCAGACGCCGGCGTGGCATAGCAATTCGACCAGCACATAGGCATATTCGCCGACATGCTGGTCGCCCGTACGTGTGGCGACGATCAGCGTAGCGAGATCGCCCACCGCCCATAACCCCCATGCCGGCGACCGCTCGCGCGTCCGGTCTTCCCATACGCTCCGCCAGGTCGGCCAGAAACTCACCGGCACCACGGCGACGAGCAGCATGTGCGCCCAGAAGGTCTCGCGGAACGCGAGCCACAGGATCAGCGCGGCGAGGCAGGCGGACAGGCAGAAGGTTTCGCCGGTCGATGGCTTTTCCCACACCGATCCACGCCAGATGCCGAACGTCACCGCGACACAGGCGATCGCGGAGATGCCGAAGACCCAACCTTGCACCACGCCGTGGTTGACCGCGGCATAGGTTGCCGCCTCGGCGGCGGTTGCGCCGCTCCAGATCAGCCAAGAAATGCGGTTGGGCCGGACGAGCTGACGCTTCAACCCGATGAGGTACAGACTATAAGCCGCGACGCTGCACGTCACGGCCAGCACGAACCACGGTCCGATCCCTGCGCCCCCCACCATGGTTAAGGTAAGTAAAGGATTTGGCGCCAAGCGTCCAGAAAATCCAATGATTCCGGCGAGTCGTTCCAGATTCGTGAGTCTTTGGAATCGGTTACCCGCGCTTCCGGGCGAGCGGGGGATCGCCGCTACATCGCGCGGGCGCAACCGGCGCCCAACGTCTAGCGTCACGCGCCTCGCTTTACGAAAGAGCGAGCTTTGCCACCCGGGCGATCACCTCGGCATAGGTCGCGGTCAGCGCATGGAGGTCGTCCACCGCGACCGCCTCGTCGAGCTTGTGCATTGTCGCGTTGACCAGCCCGAACTCGACCACCGGGCAGAGCTTTGCCAGGAAGCGCGCGTCGGAGGTGCCGCCGGTGGTCGATAACTCAGGACGTAAGCCGAGCGTTGCCTCGATCGCGTCTCCGATCAGCGTCGAGAACGGCCCCGGCGCGGTCAGAAACGCTTCGCCAGAGATGCGAGCCACCACGCTCGCCTCGGGCGCGTGGCGTTTGACCACCGTCTCGACCCGCGCGACAAGATCGGCGCCGCGCTGGAGATCGTTGAAACGGATCGACAGTCGCGCCGAAGCGCGCGACGGGATGACGTTACTCGCCGGGTTGCCGACCGTGAGATCGGTCGTCTCGATGTTCGACGGTTCGAACCAGTCATTTCCCTGGTCGAGCACGATCGTATCGATCTCGGCGAGCGCGGCGACCAGCCTGGGGATCGGATTGTCGGCAAGATGCGGATAGGCGACGTGACCCTGCCGCCCCGGCACCTCGATCCAGATGTTGACCGATCCGCGCCGCCCGATCTTGATCGTGTCGCCTAGCCGCTGCGCCGAGGTCGGTTCGCCGATCAGGCACCAGTCGGGAACGACGGCCCGCGCCGCCATCCGTTCGATCAGCGCGACCGTGCCGAAGGTCGCCGGACCTTCCTCGTCGCCGGTGATGATCAGGCTCAGTGGTACATCGGGCCGAGCTGGGATCGCCGCGACGAACGCCGCGATCGCGCCCTTCATGTCCACGGCGCCGCGCCCATGAAGCAATCCGCCCCGGATCTGCGGCTCGAATGCCCCGCTGGCCCAGCCGCCGCTTCCAGGCGGCACCACGTCGAGATGTCCGGCAAAGGCGAGGTGCTTGCCGCGTCCGTCGCGGGTCGCCAGCATATTCTCGACCGGGCCATCGGGCGCCTCACCCGCGATAAAGCGGTCGATCGCGAAGCCCAGCGGTGCGAGCGCGGCCGCCAGCACGTCGAAAACCGCGCCACGCGCCGGCGTCACGCTCTCGCAGGCGATTAGCGCCTTGGTCAGATCGACGACATCGGGCACATCATGCTCCCCAGCTCATGGAGACCGCATTGCCCAAGCTCGACCTCGATACAATCCCGCGCACCAACAAGACCGGCTATCCGTCGCCCCATGCCGAGAAGGTTAAAGGTCGCTGGTATCGCCGTTTGGCCGATGCCTCGGGTCTGACCGATTTCGGGGTGAGTCACGTCACGCTCGATCCTGGTGCCTGGTCGGCGCAGCGCCACTGGCATGAGGGCGAGGACGAATTCGTGGTCATCTTGTCGGGCGAGGCGGTGCTGGTGGATGACATGGGCGACCACCCGATGCGCGCTGGCGACTGCGCGAGTTTTCCGAAGGGCGACGGAAATGGCCATGCCTTGCAGAACCGCGGCGACGCACCATGCACGTTCATCGTGGTCGGCGAAAACGCCGCGAATGCTGGCGCGGCGGGCAGCGCGTGTCATTATCCCGATATCGACATGCATCTTCCCGTGAGCGGGGTTTTCGTACGAAAGGACGGATCGACCTTCTAGAGCGCGTCGGATTTTCCGGCGCGTGGCGGCGCGGTAGGCGCATCGCCGCTGGGCGTGGCGCGCGACAGGATGCGGTTCTCGATGATGGCCTCTACCCGCGCCAGGGTATCGGGGACGACCGTCGCGCGAATCTGCTCTATGCGCCCTTCCGGTTGCACGAGTCCGAGCCTTTCATACCGCAGCGCGGCCTTTGCCGCGGCCTCACCGAAATAGGAACTCGCTTTGCCGATCGCGGTCAGCGCGGCCGAGCCACCGAGATCGAACGCCGCACAATAGTCCGCCGATTGCCAGTCGGGCGTATCGCCGTTCGCGCAGGCACGACTGGCCTTGATTGCCTCCGTCTCGCCGTGCGCGGTGATGACGGCGATCGCATCGCTGCCACCGCGATCGATTGCGACGAGGTTTGGTTCGGGCACGACGGCGGGCGTCGCGGCGATGGAGGCTGGCGTGGCGGTGTCGCCGTCGGGCCGAAGCGTCGCGATCAAGGTATCGAATTGTTCGTGCAGCACGGCATCGACATGGGGATGTCGGTGGAGCAAGGCGCGTGCGCCAAATGCTGTCGCCGTGACGACGAGGGACAGCAGCAGCAAGGTTAGGCCGACACGCCCCGCGCGGCGCCGGGCAAGTCGCCGATTGGCCCGATCGGGCGGGCGGGGCCTGGGTGTAGCATGCGCTCGAGCAGCGGCGGTCCGTGGCGGCGGGCGATCCCCGCCACGTCGCGTGCGATCGAAGGCGGCACGACGGTGCAAGTCGCCAAGTACGCCGAACGCCTCGGTGATGGCGCGGGTTCGTTCGGTGGCCGAGGGATCGTGGCAGAGGTCGGGGTGATATTTGCGTAGCAATGCCTTGTATGCCGCGCGAACGACGACGTCCTCGGCTCCGGGCGAAAGGCCCAATACGCAATAGGGATCGGCTCCGGAAAGCATCGCACCGGGATCATGCAGCGACGGTGCGCGCTTGTGAAGCGCCTGCGCGCCAGTCGCGCCGCGTTACGGTTTGGCCGGCATCTCGAACTGCTCGATCACCCACTCTTCCTCCTGCGCGCTGGCGATCCAGTCCTGCATGAAGGGGTGTTGCAGCACCGCGTCGATATAGCCGACCGCGAAGCGCGCCACCGGCAATCCGTACGTGACGATGCGGGTGACGA
The DNA here is from genome assembly GCA_039916765.1 of Sphingomonas sp. GTDB lineage: Bacteria > Pseudomonadota > Alphaproteobacteria > Sphingomonadales > Sphingomonadaceae > Sphingomonas. The sequence goes on along the minus strand of JBDSKT010000129.1, from coordinate 6,891 downwards.
CGGGTGCGTACATGATGTCGACGGCGCCGAAATCGCCGAACAGGAATTGCCCCGCACCGCCAAATCGCGCGCGCGCCTGCGCCCATAATTCCATGATACGCGCGAGATCCGCGAGCACGTCGTCGTCGGGCTTGCCAGGAGGATGGACCTGCCGGACGTTCATCGTATGCTTGCGGCGCAGGGCCGCGAAACTGGAATGCATTTCCGCCGCCATCGATCGTGCCATCGCGCGCGGTGCATCTTGCTTGGGCCAGAACCGGTCGCCGCCCGATTTCTCGTTGCAATATTCGACGATCGCCAAGCTGTCCCACACCACGACGTCGCCATCCCACAGGATCGGTACCTTACCCGATGACGGCGCGAACTCGTCGCCCTGGCGGCGCTTGTCCCAATCGGCCTCGAATATCGGCACGACGACTTCCTGGAATGGCAGGCCGGATTGCTTGAGCGCGAGCCAGCCGCGTAGCGACCACGAGCTATAGGCTTTGTTGCCGATGATCAGTTTGAGCATGGCCCGCGATAGGCGGCGAGCCGGGATGGGGCAACCGACCCGTCAGAACGCGCCGCCGTCGCCGCGGCCGTCCTGCTCGCCGACCCAGCGTGGACCCTGCGCGCCATTGCTCGCGATAATGGCGGGCGCATCCTTCGCCGCTACGACATTGTCGCGCTCGGCCCCCGCATATGGGACCGTGGCCATGCTTGGGCTGGCATAAAGCGGATCGACGCCGGTCACGGTGTAGGCGCCGAGGCCAACGCCGAACGCGACGCTAACACACAGTCCATCAATTCCGGCGATGGTCGTCGCCGGCTTTCCCAAGCCACCAGCCATGTCGAATTCTCCTGTCGGCGGCGAAACGCACGTCGAATCGAAACGGTTCCGAACCTGGTTCAGAGCCGGAGGTGGATGCCGCGGCGATGCAGCGGGATGAGCAGGGCGATAACCAGCGCGAGCACCAGCAAGGCACATACCGCCGATGCGACATAGGGCTGCGGAACGACCGTTTCGACGATCGCGAAGGCGCGCGCCTGGAGCGTGGCGTCGCCGATCGTCAAGCGCAGCCCCGCGAGCCCGAGCAACAACGACACCATATAACCGAGGATCGCGTTCTTCCCGAGCAGATAGCAGGGCGCGAAAAGCCGGTTGAGCGAGGCGCGACCGCTGGCGACGATGCACGCCGCGAACAGCACCGCCGACAAGCCGGAGGAAAAGAGCGCGTAACTGCTGGTCCACAGCCGCTTGTTGAGCGGGAAGACCGGCGCGATCATCAGCCCGAGCAGTACGAGTACGATCCCGCCGAGCAAGATCGAAACCGCCGCCTTGCCCGGCCGCCATTGCCAGGCGGTGCCCGCGAGCATGCCGAACAGGACGTTGGCCAGGGAGGGAAGCGTCGAGAGCAGCCCTTCGGGGTCATAGACCACATTACCCGCCGCATCGGTGCCGAAACGCCACATATGCGCGGTGCCGACCAGCAGCCGGTCAACATAGCCCGCCAGATTGCCCTCGGGCGTCAACTGCCCGGCGCCAAAACCGGGAACGGGCACGAGCATCATCGCGGCCCAATAGCCCAGCAGCAGGGCCATGGCGGCACCTGCAATGGCAACAACATTCAAATGCGATCGCCCTGCCGCATCGCGCCTGGCGCTGAGCATCGCGAACGCCGCGACCACACCGTATGCGAGCCCGATCCGTGGCAACACGCCGTATACGCGGAAGGTCGCGATGCCCGGCCGCGCGAGCATCTGCCACGCCCAGCCGATCGCGATGAGCAACACCGTCCGCCGAGCGACACGACGCCACATCGCGGCATCGACCTTGCGCGGGAATGCCAGCGCCAATGCCACGCCGATCGCGAACAGGAAGGCAGGGAAGACGAGATCGGTCGGGGTGAAGCCGTTCCATGCCGCGTGGTCGAGCGGCCACCAGACATATTGCCCCGAGCCGGGGGTGTTGACGACGATCATCCCCGCGACCGCGAGCCCGCGAAACAGGTCCAGCCCGGCGAGCCGTGTCCTGGTTTCCGTCATCCGCGGTCGCCGCTCACCCGATCGCCTCGATCACCGCGGCGCGAAGTTCTGGGATACCCAGTCCGGTCTCGGCGGAGGTGGCGAGGATGTCGGGATGCGCGGCGGGGCGCTTGCGCGCTTCCTCGGCGGTGCGCGCCGTAACCTCGGCGAGCTCGGTCGGCTTGATCTTGTCGGCCTTGGTCAGCACCAGCCGGTAACTCACCGCCGCCTTGTCGAGCATCTCGAGAATCTCGCGGTCGACCTCCTTGATGCCGTGCCGCGCGTCGATCAGTACCAGCGCGCGCTTGAGCACGTCGCGTCCGCGCAGGAAATCGTTGACCAGGAAGCGCCATTTCTTGACGACGTCCTTGGGCGCCTTGGCGAATCCGTAGCCGGGCATATCGACCAGCCGGAAGGCCAGCGGTGTGCCGACATCGAAGAAGTTCAGCTCCTGCGTGCGCCCCGGCGTGTTCGAGGTGCGCGCGAGGCTGTTGCGCCCGGTCAGCGCGTTGAGAAGCGATGATTTGCCGACATTCGAACGCCCCGCGAACGCCACCTCGGGTACGTCGGCGCCGGGGATGAATTCAAGCGTGGGCGCCGATTTCAGGAACCCGATCGGCCCGGCAAAGGTCTTGCGTGCCGCCTCGATCGCTTCCGGCTCGAAGGTCATTTCGCCGGTGCCGTCTGCAACCCCGGATGCCGCGCGTAAAGCAGCCGCTGTTGCAGGATCGTGATGCAATTCGAGGTGATCCAGTACACCTGCAGGCCGACCGCGAACGGCGCCATCACGAACATCAGCACCCAGGGCATGATCGCGAAGACCTGCTTCTGTGCTTCGTCCATCGGCGCGGGGTTGAGCTTGAACTGGAAGTACATGGATACACCCAGCAGCACGGGCACCACGCCGATCGCGAGGAAGCCGACCGGGGTGAAGGGCAGGGTGCCGAAGAGGTTGAGGATCGTCGCCGGATCAGGCGCCGACAGGTCCTTGATCCACCCGACGAACGGTTGGTGCCGCATCTCGATCGACAGCAGCAGCACCTTGTAGAGCGAATACATGATCGGGATCTGGAGGAAGGTCGGCAGGCAGCCGGCCAGCGGGTTGACCTTTTCCGCCTTGTACAGCGCCATCACTTCCTGCTGGGCGCGCGCCTTGTCGTCCTTATGCTTTTCCTGGATCGCCTTCATCTTCGGCTGGATCGCCTTCATCGCCGCCATCGAGGCGAACTGGCGTTGCGCGATCGGGAAGATCAGGGCTCGAATCGTCACCGTCAGCAGGATGATCGCCAGGCCAAAATTGCCGACGAGGTGGAACAGCCAGTCGAGATAGACGAAGATCGGCTTCTCGACGATCTTGAACCAGCCCCAGTCGATCGCCAGCCCGAAATAGCCGATGCCCAGGCTTTTTTCATACCCGTCGAGCGTGGTCACTTCCTTCGCGCCGGCGAACAGGTGCGTCGTGGTGACGAGCGACTTGCCCGGCGCGACGACGCTCGAGGCGCGGGTCACGTCCGACTGGAACTGGTCGGCGCTCGATTTCTGGAAGCCGGAATGCACCGCCGCGCGCTGATCGGGGATCAGCGCCGCCAGCCAGTATTTGTCGCCGAACCCGGCCCAGCCGCCGGTTGTGTCGAAATAATAGGACCGGCCGACACCGTCCTTGCCGAACATTTTGCCGAAAAAGCCCGGCTGGGTGTCACGCAGGCTGTCGTAATTGATATCGTAATGCACGCCGTCGCCGAATGCGCCGATCGGCCCGACATGATTGGTCCAGGTGCCGATATCGGTGCCGACGCCGGTGCGCGACACGAGCGCATATGGCTTGACCGATATCGGGGTGGCGGCGGTGTTGATCACCGCCTGGTCGATGGTGAACATGAAATGATCATCGACCGCGACCCGGATGAGAAATCGCTGGCCGGCGGGATTGGTCCAGGAAAGCATGACCGGGCTGCCCGGCTTCAAGACCTTGGCGCTGGCGGCGAACACGGTGTCCGGGCCGGGCGTAGCCACCCCGTCGCCGGTCCAGCCGACCGTTGCGAAATACGTGTTCTGCGTGCCCGAGGGCGAGAACAACCGGATCGGCGGCGCGTTCTTGGCGATCGTCTCGCGGTATCCCGGCAGCACGATATCGTCGATCCGCGCGCCCTTCAGGTTGATCGATCCGCTGAGCGAGGGTGTCTCGACCGCGACGCGGGGCGATTCGGCCAGCACGGCGTTGCGGTCGCGAACCTTCGCCGCGGCGACCGCCGGCGGCGGGGCGACGACCGTGCTTTTGCCCTGCTCGATTTTAGTCACCGGCGGGTTGGCTGCGGGAAAGAATTTGCTCGTGACCAGCGGCCAGCCGACCAGCAGCAGCACCGCGAGCAGCGCGAATACCAGCCAATTCCTGTTGTCTTCGTTCACGTCTGGATTTCCCGCTCGTTTAGGCGTTCGTAGGTCAGGGGACTGGATCGGGCCCGTATCCGCCCCAGGGATGGCATCGCGCGATCCGCTTCATCGCCAGCCACCCGCCCTTGAGCGCGCCATAGCGGCGAAGCGCGGTGATTGCATAGGCCGAACAACTTGGCTGATAGCGGCACGACGGCGGCAGGACGGCCGAAGGGCCGACTTGCCAGAAGCGCACCAGGAGGATCAGGAGGCGGGCGATCATCGCGCGATCTTGGCCAGCGCCTTGGCGAACTCGGTGCGCAGCAGGTCGAACTCGCGCTCGATACCACCCTGGCGGCCGATCAGCACATGGTCGGCGCCGGCAATACCCGCTTGCGGCAACAATTCACGGGCGAGCGCACGCAGCCGGCGCTTCATGCGGTTGCGCACCACCGCGTTACCGATCTTCTTGGTCACCGTGTAGCCGATCCGCATCGCCGGATCGCCGTCCGCCCGGTCGCGCACCAGCAGGACGAAGCCCGGCATCGGCGCGCGCCTTCCGGCATTCGCCGCGAGGAAATCCGCGCGGCGCGACAATGTTAGTATGTCGGCGGCGCCGACGGGCGTGCTGATTACGCCGACAGCTTCTTGCGGCCGCGGTTGCGGCGGGCGCGAATCACGTTGCGGCCGCCCGGCGTCGCCATGCGCGAGCGGAAGCCGTGACGGCGTGCGCGCACCAGGTTGCTCGGTTGAAAGGTCCGCTTCATCGCTCATCACCCTAGAAATCGAAATCGTCAGAATGGAAAAGGGCCGCCACTCGGACGGCCTCGTTGGGGGCGCGCATAAGACGACGTCCCCTCAAAGTCAATTCTGCTCCTGTTGTCCGAGCCGCTCGCGGCGCCGCTTTTCGCTGGGGCGGCGCATGACGCGGTCGGCGACCGCGCCGGTCTTGGGCCATTTGCGCTTCCACCGCGCGAACTGGCGCATCGCCCAGGGCGAATTGGGCAGGATCAGCGCGAGTCCGCCCGCAACGAAGAACACGCCGCCCGGCCCGGGGATCGGCCCGACGAAGATCGCGCCGATCAGCAGCAGGATCCCAGCGACGATGCAAAGCGAGCGGAGGACCGGATGTTCTTGGCGAAGCGTCATGCCGGGGTAGGTGGGGCCGGTGTATTGGATTGACAAGACGCGCCCAAGATGGACCGAGTTTGTCTTTCGCTTCGGCGTCAGACCCATAAAGGTTCCGGGATCTGGCCGGGGGCAGGGCATGGTATCGAGCGTATCGACGGTGGCATATCTCGGGCTCGAGGCGCGCGCGGTCGAGGTGCAGGTGCAGCTCATTCCCGGCCTCCCCGCCTTCAATATCGTCGGGCTGGCCGACAAGGCGGTGGCGGAAAGCCGCGAGCGCGTGCGCGGGGCGATCGCCGCGCTGGGCCTCGCGCTGCCGCCCAAGCGGATCGTCGTCAATCTTTCGCCCGCCGACCTGCCGAAGGAGGGCACGCATTTCGACCTGCCGATCGCGCTCGGGCTGCTGGCGGCGATGGGCGTGGTGGACGGTGAGACGCTGGCTGAATTCGTCGTCGTCGGCGAACTGGGGCTGGATGCGCGGATCGCGCCGTCGCCCGGCGTGCTACTGGCCGCGCTCCATGCGTCGGAGGTGGCGAAGGGGCTGGTCTGCCCGGCGGCGCAAGGCTCGGAAGCGGCGTGGGCCGGGTCGATCCAGGTCGTCGCCGCGCCGGACATCTTGTCGCTGATCAACCATTTCAAGGGCCACGGCCTGCTCGGCGCGCCGTTGCCGGGCGCGACCGAGGAGGCGGTTGGCGGGCCCGACCTCGCGCAGGTCAAGGGACAGGAAACCGCCAAGCGCGCGCTGGAGATCGCGGCGGCTGGCGGACACAATCTGCTGATGATCGGCCCGCCCGGTGCGGGCAAGTCGTTGATGGCGAGCTGCCTGCCCGGCATCCTTCCGCCGCTCGATGCCGGCGAGGCGTTAGAGGCATCGATGGTCGCTAGCGTCGCCGGAACGCTCACCGGCGGGCGCCTGACGCGCGCGCGGCCGTTCCGCGCGCCGCATCATTCCGCGTCGATGGCCGCGCTGGTCGGCGGCGGGCTGCGGGTCAAGCCCGGCGAGGTCAGCCTCGCGCATCTCGGCGTGCTGTTCCTCGACGAGCTGCCCGAATTTCAGCGCGCGGTGCTCGATTCGCTACGCCAGCCGCTGGAAACCGGCACCGTCAGCGTCGCGCGCGCCAACGCGCATGTCACCTTCCCGGCGCGCGTTCAGCTGATCGCGGCGATGAACCCGTGCAAATGCGGGCACCTCGGCGACGCCGCGCTCGCCTGCTCGCGCGCGCCGCGTTGCGCGGCGGATTACCAAGCCAAGGTGTCGGGCCCGCTGCTCGACCGGATCGATCTGCACGTCGAGGTCCAGGCGGTGAGCGCCGCCGATCTCGTCCTGCCGCCGCCGGCGGAAGGATCGACGGAAATCGCGGCGCGGGTCGCGGCTGCGCGCCGGGTACA
>JBDSKT010000128.1:0-13346 GCA_039916765.1 Sphingomonas sp. | reverse complement strand
TCGCGCAAGCGGGCGGATCACGATTGAAGATGTTGTTCACACCGAGCGTCAAGGCCACCCGTCGATCAAGGAAGTCGGGTGTGAAGCCGAGCTGCACATCGCCATAGAAGCGGCTGTCCATGCGGCTGGGGAGACTGGTGTTCGGATCAATCTCGGTGACAGCCGAGATGTAGCGCCCGGTGAACGACGCATCGACTCCGCCGATCTGCCAATCGATCGTGACATTGCCCTTGAAGGAGGGAAACGCCTGGTCCGGGCTGCCGCGCTCGGTGCCCTTGCGATCGAGCACCACGAAACCGTTAGACGCGGACAGAACATATTTGAGCAGCCAGGTTGCGTTGGCATTGAGCCCAAACCTGCCGAGCGACGTTTCGTGCGTGCGGTAGTTGAAGCTGACGTCGATGCCGCGAGTCTTGATGCTGTCGAGGTTCTGGAGCGTGCCGTCAATCTCGTTGACGAAGCCGTTCGCCGTGCGCACCACCAGAGCGCAACTCGCCTTGTCGGCACGCAATGCGCAATTCTGAAGCGTGAGGTTCGCATCGACCGCGCCGATCGCGTTGGTCACGCTGATATCGTAATAATTGACTTCGAGGCTCAGAGTGCTGCCGCCATTCCGCGCCCAGGCCGGCGAATACACCGCGCCGAAGGCGATGTTACGCGATTTCTCGGGCTTCAGGTTGATATTGCCCTGGGTGATCACCGGCAACTGGCCGGGAGGTTCAGCGTACGACCCCGATGCGGGAACGCCATTGGCGGTGCAATTTGCCCGGACCGTCGCGCTGGACTGATAGGGCGATCCTGGAATGTTCGAGCAGGGATCGGTGACCGGCAAGTCGAAGCGCGAGCGGCCGCCGAACAATTCGCCAAGGCTCGGCGCGCGAAATCCGGTCGAATAGGATCCGCGCAGCAGGAAGTCAGCGACGGGCTTCCACAGGCCGGTGCCCGTATAGGTCGTGCTGCTACCACCGAGCGAATAGGCGGAATAGCGTACCGCACCATTGACCTCGAGCGAATTGAAGAAAGGCCGATCCTTCAGCAGCGGGATACGAAGCTCGCCATAAACTTCGTTCGCCGTGACTTTACCAGCGGCTGGCTGCGCCGGGATATCGGCGCCCAATCCAGCCGACACGATCGGATCAGGGGTGAAAGACGCGCTTTGCAGCCGGTGTTCGTAGCCGATCGCGAAGCCCGCCGGCCCGGCAGGCATGTCGAACAAGTCGCCGCTCAGGTTGGCGGTGTAATCGTACAAGACCTGCTGGCTCTTGTCGTGTTCCGTGAACGCGATGAACGCGAGCATCGCCGGCGTGATCGAGCCTGCGCCGCCAAACAGGTTGAGCGGCACGCACGCGCCGGTGCACAGCGCCACCGGGCCCACCGCCTGCTGGACGCGTGCCGCGTTGACGTTGCCGGTGAAGCTCTGATGCGCGTCGTTGACGCCCAACGACGCGTTCACGTCCCAATACCAGCGATGCGCGCCGACATTGAACGATCCGTCGAGCGTCGCGATGCCAGTAAACGTATCGACCTGCTGGTTGAACGTGCGTTGGCCGGCCTCGACCAGACGGCGTGCGATGAACGAATAATTCTGCGGGGGTTCTCCGGGGCCTCCCGCGGATAGCGTGAAGCCGAACGGGTTATAAGGATTGGTCGCGTCGATCGACATCCTGTCGAACAGGCTGCCGGCGCCGTTACCGGCATCCGGGCCGATGAACAGTGGCTCGAACGCTGCCTGGTTCTGCGAATTGCGCCGGCTGTACGCCGCCTTGACCCGCATATTGATGTCGGATCCCAGTTCCTGCTTGTAGCTCAGCCACGCGCCGTATCGCTCCGACGGCGTCAGAAGGTAATTGAACGGCGCGAAGTTGAACCGGTCCGATGATTTGAACGGGCGTAGGTCAGCCAGCGTCGGGTGGTTGTTCGGCGCGTTAGAGATGGTGAGATTGCCGAAATCGCCCAGGAACCGCCCATTGATCGCTGCGCTGCTGCACCCGCCGACTGGATCGGTGCACGAGGTCTGGCCCGGATTGGGGAATTGCGAGATCGCGCGATTACCCGAGCGTACCGGTTCCTGCTTCACATAGCTTGCACCGAAGACGAAATTGGTGCCCGGCCCCTTGATGCCGTAACTGACATTATATTCCTGCGTATGGCCGTCACCCTGACGGAAGCTGCCGAATTGCGCCGAGGCCTGAAGGCCGACCTGCGTCGACTTGGTGATGACGTTGACCACGCCGGCAATCGCATCGGACCCGTATAGCGGCGACGCGCCAGCCTGAAGCACTTCTATCCGATCGATCGAACTGGCGGCGATGGTGTTGAGATCGACCGTCGCGGGGATGCCGCTCGCGCTTGTCCCCGATACGTAACGCAGTCCATCGACAAGCACGAGCGTCCGCTTCGCGCCCAGGTAGCGCAGATCGATTTCCGCCGCGCCCGCGCCGACACCGCCGCCATCGGGCGGATTGCCGAGGTTACCGCTGTTGTTGACCTTGGTATTGAGCCCGCCCGAGGCGCTGGGCAGCCGCTGCAGGGCATCGGCGATGGACGATAGGCCGGTCTTGGCACGCGCGCCCTGGTCAAGCGTGACGACGGGTGATGACTGCGACAGGGGATCCCGGCGAATGCGTGATCCGGTGACCACGATATCCTGGGGCTCATCCGCGGACGGCGCGGCCGCCGTGGCGGGCGACGCGGTCTGCGCTTGCGCCGCACCGGTATCGATCAGCATCAATGCCGCCGCTGTTACGCCGCACGACAGGATCGTTCTCGTTTTCATGGTAGCCCTCCCAAGCCCTCTCGGCAGATGCTGAACCCGCTTGTCGTCCGGTGCAAGGTTTCCCGCGTCACCACACTAGGGCGAACACACGATTGTCCCAAAGATGTTGCGCGCGCGCAACGCTTCCTCCGAGCGTGGAGGTGATGCCCTGTCGTCGCGCTAGCGCCGCGTTGCGAACCAGATCACGTGCCGCGACCCCTTGCCGTTGCTCCGGGCCCGTACCACCACCTCGTCTACCGCGAACCCAGCTTCGCCCAGCCGCCGAGCAAAACGTGGGTCGGGCGCCGCCGACCATACAGCCAGCACGCCGCCCGGCTTCAGCGCGGCGCGCGCCGCTTCCAGTCCGCGTGCCGAATAAAGCCGCCCATTGCTGGCGCGGGTCAGTCCATCGGGGCCGTTATCGACATCGAGCAGGATGGCGTCATATGCCTCCCGCCTCGCGCCGATCAGCGCCACCACGTCGTCGTTCTCCACCGTCACGCGGCAATCGTCGAGGCAGCCCGCGGTGAGCGCCGCCATCGGCCCACGCGCCCACTCGACGATTTCCGGCACCAGTTCGGCGACCGTGATCCGCGCCTCCGCTCCGAGCACGGCGAGCGCAGCGCGTAGCGTGAAGCCCATGCCATAGCCGCCGATCAGCAGGCGCGGCGCGGCGCGATCGCGCAGCCGCCCGGCCGTCATCGTTGCCAGAGCCTCTTCTGACCCGCTCATCCGGCTGTTCATCAGCTCGTTGCGGTCGAGCACGATCATGAAATCGGCGCCGCGCCGGAATAAGCGCAAGGCCTCGCCGCCGCCGGGCACGTGCGCGGTGGCGAGCAGTTCGCGCGGGGTCAGGCGCCGTCGCCCAAACGGCACATGTCCGAAGTCGCGGCGTGATTGACCTGCTGTCGCGCGTATCCCATCACCCGGCGCTATCGCAGAGCGCGGGCGGCGGCAACCGCCCACAAGCGGTTCCACCCGCAGGGCGGCGGCATCGGAACCGCTCACTCGGGCTCGCACCAAGGAAACGTGTCGCTCCGCCGGCGATGCACGCGTCACACGACGCGCGTCAGTGCGCTCCGATGTTTGCCCGAGCAAGCGACGATGCCGGCTCGCCAGCCACCGCGCGCCCGCGCCGCGTCCTACGCTCGTACGCCGCATCCTCGATGCTCAGCGCCATCAATGTGACGCCGAAGAATGCCATCGCCACGGCTACGAACACCGCAAAATTCATTGCAATAAACGCGCCCATATGTCCTCCACTCGATCCCCGTCCTCCAGGACTTGACGACCGTTAGAAGCGCGTGCGCGAGATCTGTATTGGGGAATATCCGTAATGGGTCCGCTACACCGGGCTGGCGGCGAACGCTTATAATAGGGAAGGCAAGCAAGCGCGGTGACGCCCGCCGAGCCAGGCCGCGCTTGCGTATGCCGGGGCTGATCCAATATGCGGCGCGGACCACCAGCAAGGCTTAACCCATGGCCCTCGAACTGCGACCCAATTGCGAATATTGCGATATCGACCTGCCGCCCGCATCGCTTGAGGCGCGCATCTGCACTTTCGAATGCACGTTCCGCGCTGATTGCGTGGAGACCAAGTTGCACAACGTCCTGCCCCAATTGCGGCGGCGGCTTCGCCCCGCGCCCGATCCGGCCCGCGACCGAGTGGCGTCCGGGCCTCTCGGTGGGAAATCGGCCACCCTCCACCCAGCGCCGCTCGCTCAGCTACGGTTTGGATGACATCGCCGCGCTCTCGGCCCGTGTCGCCGCTATCCCACCCGAACGACGCTGAGCCAGCAGCATTGCCGAATCCAGAATGCTGAGTTGCGAAATCTAGTACTTCCGCCGCCGCGGCGATGCGCGATTTGCTTCAGTTCCATGGCCCGACCCGAGGGCCAGGTGTTGGAGGGAAAGACGGATGCCGAGCCGGGTTAGCACGCGATGGCGACGGTGGATCGCAGTGATCGGCATGCTGTGCCTCGCCTCCCTGGCGCAAACGGCACGCGCGGCGCATCTGAAATACGGCTGGGAAAAGGTTCAGGGGCTGAATATCTTCTTCCGTGAAGGCGGCCCGACGGACGGTCCGACGCTCGTATTTCTGCACGGCAACCCATCGTCGTCGATCCAGTACCAAGAAGTGATGGAGGATCTTGCCGGCGCTGGCGTCCATGTCCTGGCAATGGATTACCCGACCTTCGGCTATTCCGATGCGCCCTTGCACGATCAATATCGCTTCACGTTCGACAATATCGCCAGCACGGTCGCGGCGTTCCTGCAACAGAAGGGCGTTACGCGATACGCACTGTACATGCAGGATTACGGCGTTCCCGTCGGCTTTCGCCTGATCACCGCCAATCCCAAGAATATCACCGCGGTGATCGTACAAAATGGCGTGATCCACCTGGACGGCTTTCCCGCCGCGCAAAACCCCGCTGGCGAACTTCGCCAACACTGGGACCATCGCAGCGCAGCGATCGACGCCCGCCGGCGCGGCCATATCGAAGCGTCGGGGTATCCGGGGCCGGCCGGTTGGTCGGAGAGCCCCGAGATGAGCCCGGACGCGATTTTGTTGATGACGGCGTCCGAAAAGCGACCGGGAGTAATCGATTCCCGCAACGACCTGTGGTTTGATTACGGCAACAACGTCAAACGGTATCCGGCCTGGCAAAGCGCGTTGAAGACGCTGGACGTTCCGGTTTTGGTGATCTGGGGAAACAAGGACGATTTTTTCACCGCTCCCGGCGCGGTCGCCTATCTGCGGGATGTGCCGACTGCCGAGGTGCACATCCTTAACACCGAACATTTTGCCACGCTGGTCGATCCGGACGAAATCCATCCGCTGGTCGAAAATTTCATGCGCAAGAACAGCTTGCTTTCGAGCGGCGGGCGGGAGCGGTGATCCGTGGCGGCCAGCCGCGCGGCGCCGCACCCGGCGAACGATCCTCAGGCCGTTTCACCAGATAGGGTCAGCTTTCGTCGCCCATCCTCAGCGCGGCGATGAACGCCTCCTGCGGGATGCTGACCGAGCCGTACTCGCGCATCTTCGCCTTGCCCTTCTTCTGCTTGTCGAGCAGCTTGCGCTTGCGCGTGGCGTCGCCGCCATAGCATTTCGCGGTCACGTCCTTGCGCATCGCGCTGATCGTCTCGCGCGCGATTACCTTGCCGCCGATCGCCGCTTGGATGGGGATCTTGAACAAGTGGCGTGGGATCAGTTCCTTCAGCCGCTCGACCATACCGCGCCCGCGCGTCTCGGCAGTGGCGCGGTGGACAATCATGCTCAGCGCGTCGACCGGCTCCTCGTTGACCAGGATCCCCATCTTGACCAGATCGCCTTCGCGGTAGCCGATCTGGCTGTAATCGAAGCTGGCATAGCCCTTCGACAGTGATTTCAGCCGATCGTAAAAGTCGAACACCACTTCGTTGAGCGGCAGCTCGTAGGTCGCCTGCGCGCGCCCGCCGACATAGGTCAGGTTCTTCTGAATGCCGCGCCGGTCCTGGCACAGCTTCAGGATCGAGCCGAGATATTCGTCGGGCGAATAGATCGTCGCCAGGATCCACGGCTCGGCGATGCTCTCGATCTTGTTGGGTTCGGGCATGTCGGCGGGGTTGTGAAGCTCGATATGCCCCTGTCCGTGCGTCAGCTCGATCTGGTACACGACGCTCGGTGCCGTGGTGATCAGGTCGAGATCGTATTCGCGGGTCAGCCGTTCCTGGATGATCTCGAGGTGGAGCAGCCCGAGAAACCCGCAGCGAAAGCCGAAACCCAGTGCCGCGCTGGTCTCCATCTCGAAGCTGAACGACGCGTCGTTGAGGCGCAGCTTGGAGATGCTCTCACGCAATTTCTCGAAATCGGCGGCGTCGACCGGGAACAGCCCGCAGAACACCACCGGCTGGACTTCCTTGAACCCGGCGAGCGCCTCGGCGGCGGGGCGCTTGGCGTCTGTGATCGTGTCGCCGACGCGGGTCTGCGCGACTTCCTTGATCTGCGCGGTGATGAAACCGATCTCGCCGGTGTCGAGCTCCGCGAGCTGCTCTATCTTGGGGCGGAAGCAGCCGACCCGATCGACCAGGTGCAGCGTCCCCGTCTGCATGAACTTGATCTGCTGACCCTTGCGGATCTTGCCGTCGATCACGCGGATCAGGATGACGACCCCGAGATAGGGATCGTACCAACTGTCGACCAGCATCGCTTTCAAGGGCGCGTCGGGATCGCCCTTGGGCGGCGGGATACGCGTGACGATCGCTTCGAGCACGTCGGCGATGCCGATGCCCGATTTGGCACTGGTAAGCACGGCCTGCGAGGCGTCGAGCCCGATGACCTCCTCGATCTCGGCCTTGACCTTGTCGGCATCGGCGGCGGGCAGGTCGATCTTGTTGATGACCGGCACGATCTCATGATCGTGCTCGATCGACTGATACACGTTGGCCAGTGTCTGCGCCTCGACGCCCTGCGCCGCGTCGACCACCAGCAGCGCGCCCTCGCACGCGGCGAGGCTGCGGCTTACCTCATAGGCGAAATCGACGTGCCCCGGCGTGTCCATCAAGTTGAGGACATAATCGAGCCCGTCCTTGGCCGTGTAGGCGAGACGCACCGTCTGCGCCTTTATCGTGATCCCGCGCTCTTTTTCGATGTCCATATTATCGAGCACCTGCTCACTCATCTCACGCGCGGTCAGCCCGCCGGTCTGCTGGATCAGCCGATCGGCCAGCGTCGATTTGCCGTGGTCGATATGGGCGATGATCGAGAAATTGCGGATGCGGTCTAGTGCGGTGCTCATGCGCGAAGCGCCTAGCGCAGCGTGGGGGCTGGTGCTAGAGTGCGCCAGATAGGTCGCATGTCTCATGACGCTCGCAACCCGATGACGGGGCGGGCGAACATCACGGGGGTTTCACATGCGCTATCTCACGTCCGCAGCCGCATTCGCCGCGCTTTTGGCCACCACGCCGGCAGTCGCCAAGGACGATCGCGGGTCGTCGGCATATCAGAAACAGACCAATGGCGAGCTCAACATCCCGGTTTGCGCGCACCGCATCGGCACCGTCGCCATCGTCGAGCCCGACAAACAGTGGTGGCGTGAACTGAACCTCGGCAGTCCAGAGGCGATCATCAAGGTCTTCGTGCAGAAATCGGGCTGCTTTGGCCTCGTCAACCGCGGCGCCGCAATGCAGAGCCGCAACATGGAACGGGCGATGGCGGATTCCGGCGAACTGCAGAGCGGCTCGAACCTCGGCCGGGGCCAGGTCAAGGCGGCGGATTACTTCCTCCAGCCAGATATCGTGACCGCGAACGCGCATTCGGGCGGCGGTGGCGGCGGGGCCATGCTGGGCGGATTGCTCGGCCATGCGGGCGGTTTCCTCGGCGCGGCGGGCGCACTTGCCGGCGGGGTCAACGTCAACAAAAAGGAAGCCAACGTCACCTTGTCGGTGGTCAATGCCCGAACGACGGAAGAGGAGGCACTGACCGAGGGCCATGCCCGCAAGTCCGACCTGAGTTTCGGCGGGGGCGGCGGAGCGTTCGGCGGTGGTGCGTTCGCGGCGGCGGGCGGCGGCGGCTATCAGGACACCGCGATCGGCCAGGTGATCGTGCTTGCCTATCTCGACGCCTATATCAAGTTGGTAAGCCAGCTCGGCGGCTTGCCCGCGAACGCCGCCGCCGCCGCTCCGGCGGCGCGACCATAGCATCGCCGGAAAAGCGAGGGGGTGGCGGGCGACCAGCGCCCTTTCGCTCGTTCGTCCACTGCGCTAGCATCGGCGTTACATGGACAGGAGAGATATGATGCGCGCGCTGACCCTCACCACGATTGCGGCGCTGGCCGCGTCTGCCGCCACCCCCGCCTATGCGGCGCTCAAGGTTGGTGACAAGGCGCCCAACTTCACGACCAAGGCCGCGGTCGGCGGCAAAGAGTTTGATTTTGCCTTGGCCGCGGCATTGAGAAGCGGGCCGGTGGTGCTGTATTTCTTCCCCGCCGCGTTTACCTCGGGCTGCACGATCGAAGCGCACGCCTTCGCCGCCGCGGCAGACGACTTCAAAAAGGAAGGCGCGACGCTGATCGGCCTGACGGCGGGCAATGCCGAGCGGATCAAGGAATTCTCGTCGGTGGAGTGCCGCGACAAGTTCCCGGTCGGTCTCGCTACCCCGACGACGATCAAAGGCTATGACGTGACGCTGCCGCAAAAGACCGGCTGGACAAACCGTACATCCTACGTGATCGCGAAGAACGGCACGATCGCCTTCGTCCTGTCGGACATGAGCCCGGCCGGCCATGTCACGGGCACGCTGGATGCGGTAAAGGCGCTGCACGCCAAGAAGAGCTAGGCCAGCCCGGCCTCGCGGATTGCGGCGAGCGCGTTTTCCAGACGCGCCTCGCCCGTGCCCGATACCAATGCCCACCGTACCTCGCGCCGTTCGAGCTCCGCCTTCGACAGCTCGAAGAAGCGCGTGCGCGCCTCCGGCGTGCCGAACATGCGCGTGCCATCCCCGACCCAGGGCAAATCGGTATCGAACAGCAAGTACAGGTCCGCTGTCTCGGCCCACGCATCGAACCATGGATCGCGCTGGCCGAACAGCATGTCGGCCCAGACGGCGGTCATCAACGGATCGGTATCCAGGATCAGCGGGTCCATCCCGGCCGCCCGCATCATCTGGGTACCCGCATCGTGAATGCGGGCGATTTCGCGCAGGTCGGCCATCGTGAAATCGATGCCGCGTGCTTCGGCATATTCGCGTCCGTATTCGTCGATCACGACGCCGCCCAGCCGGTCGGCGAGCAGCGGAGCAAGCGTCGTCTTGCCGGTCGATTCGGGGCCATGTAGGCAGATCGTGCGCGTCATGCAGCGACGCTCTGCCCTGCCGCGCGCCATTTGGCGAGGCCCCAGACGGATAGGGCGAGCAACAAAATATAGACACCCATAAACGCCCACAGATGCTTGGCGCCGTACAGCCAGATCGACAGCCCGTTGGCCAGGATCCACAATGGCCAGTTCTCGACCTTGCGCTGCGACAGGAGAATTTGCGCCGCGATGCTAATCATCGCGACCAGCGCATCCAGAAACGGCAGTGCGGCATCGGTGAACCGGTGCATCACCCACCCCCAGCCGAGCGTCGCCACGATCACCAGACCGGCCCAACCGATCCGCGCGGCCGGGCCGAGCGTTTCGACGACCACGTCGCCATTCAGCGCGCGGGAGCGCGACCATTGCCACCAGCCGTAGAATTGCAGCACGAAGAAGAATGCCTGCAGCAGCATATCGCTGTAAAGCTTGGCATCGAACACGACCCAGCCGACCAGCGCCACGCCCGCCAAGCCAAACGCATAGTTCCAGATGCTCCGCTGCGCGACGAGCCACACGTTGACCAAGATGAGGGCAGCCGCAAGGGCTTCGATCGGCGACATGCGTCACCTTATTAGCCGCGCTTGCCCTCTTCCGCCAAGCCGTTAGCATCATAACGAAACAGGAGAGCGGCGTTGCGGCATATCGCGATCATCGGCTCGGGCCCCGCGGGCTATTATACCGCCGAGGCGTGCCAGAAGACGTTTGGGGATGGGGTGCGGGTCGATATCATCGATCGCCTGCCCGTACCTTACGGGCTGATCCGCACGGGCGTCGCGCCCGATCACCAGTCGATCAAGGGCGTATCCCGGCGATACGAAGCGACTGCGCTGTCGGACAATGTGCGTTTCGTCGGCAATGTCGGCGTCGGCACGGACGTAAGCATCGACGAATTGCTCGCCTTGTACGACGCGGTGGTACTCGCCACCGGCGCGCCCGCGGACCGTCCACTAGGCATTCCCGGAGATGATCTGCCCGGCGTGATCGGATCCGCGGCGTTTGTCGGCTGGTATAACGGGCACCCCGATTTCGCCGACCTCAACCCCCCGGTCCACGGGCCGGGCGCAGTCGTGGTCGGCGCGGGAAACGTCGCGCTCGACGTGGCGCGAATCCTCGCCAAGACCGGCGCCGAATTCGACGGATCGGACATTGTCGGACACGCGCTCGATCACCTGGGCACAGCGCAGCACGCAACGATCAGCATTCTCGCGCGGCGCGGCCCGCACCAGATCGCGATGACACCGAAGGAACTCGGCGAATTGGGACACCTGTCGCGCGCCGTGCCGCACGTCGATCCCGCCGACCTGCCGCCCGTCGAGGCCGATGCCGCGCTCGAGCCCGGCCTGCGCAAATCCGTGATGCATCTACGCGACTTCGCGACCGCGCATCCCGACAGGCCGATCAGGATCGAGTTCGACTTCTTCGCCATGCCGGTCCGGGTCGAGGGCGACGGCAAGGCCGAACGGGTGATCGTCGAGCGGACGCGGATCGACGAATTCGGCCGCGCAAGCGGCACGGGCGAAATCTATGCGGTGCCGGCCGGCCTGGTGATCAGCTGCATCGGGTATCGCACGCCGCCGATACAGGGCGTACCGTATGACGAGACGCTCGGCCGGTTCGCCAACGACGAGGGTCGGATCGCACCGGGCCTGTACGCAGTCGGCTGGGCGCGGCGCGGGCCGACGGGCACGATTGGCACAAACCGTCCCGATGGCGCGCTCGCGGCCGAACACATCGCCGCCGACACCGCAGACGCCGCGGACGGCGGCAAGCCGGGCCGCGCGGGGCTCGACGCGCTGCTCGACGGGCGCGGGGTCGATATCGTCACCTTCCGCGACTGGAAGAAGATCGAGGCCGCCGAAACCGCGCGCGCGCGCAGCGGCGCACCCCGCGAGAAGTTCGCCAGCATCGCCGACATGCTCGGCGCGCTGGGTGGCGGGTAGATGCCGAGGGTCGTTCGGCGGGGGTTGAAGCAGGCGGAACGCTAAGCTAATGGCACCGCCTTGCCGCCCGGACCAGGTGCGGCAGACCCTGAGGTCGGGGAATAGCTCAGCCTGGTAGAGCACTGCCTTCGGGAGGCAGGGGCCGGAGGTTCGAATCCTCTTTCCCCGACCAGTTCGGCGCCTGCATTCGTTATCTCGATCGCCTCAGGCGATGGCACGCCGGTCCTCGCCGCGCGACCAGGCGATGAAGGCTTGCTCGTCCATCGGCGCGGCGATCGCATAACCCTGGATCACGTCGCAGCCGATTACGCGCAGCAGCTCGGCTTGCGCCACGTTTTCGATTCCCTCGCCCACCGCTTCGCAGCCAAGGCCGTGGATCAGCCCGATCACCGCTTGCGTGATGATCCGCGCCTCGCTGTTGTCGACGATGTGCTCGATCAGGCTGCGGTCGAGCTTGATCCGATCGACCGGTAGTTCGCGCAACCGCGAGAGGTTGGAATAACCCGTACCGAAATCGTCGATCGCGATCGTGGCGCCATCGGCGCGCAGCAGCGCGATCGCTTCGACCACTTCGCTCGAGCAATGCATCGCCAGCGTCTCGGTAATTTCGAGTTCGAGCAGCGCGGCGGGCGCCCCGGCGGCGTGCATCGCTTCGCGCAGCCGCCGGAAGAAACCGGCATGGTCGAGCTGCCGTGCACTGATGTTGATCGCCAGGCGTTGCTCGATGCCGCTCCGGCCCCAGCGCGCGATCGTTTCCGCCACGGTCGCGATGACCCATTCGCCGATCTCGACGATCAGCCCGGTTTCCTCGGCGCGCTGGATGAAGGTGCCGGGCAGGCGAATACCTTCGCGCGGATGCTGCCAGCGAAGCAGCGCCTCGGCCGCGACGATCCGCCCATCGGTCATGCTGACCTGCGGCTGAAAGACGAGCGTGAACTGGTCGCGCTGGATCGCTTCGCGCAACTCGCTTTCGAGCTGCGCGCGATCCACGATCTCAGCGGCGAGCGCATCGGTAAACGGTTCGGCACGGCCGCGGCCACTTGCCTTGGCATGGTACATCGCCGCGTCGGCCGCGCGCATCAGGTCGGTCAGCGTCTCGCCGTGGCGAGGCCGCATCGCGATACCGATCGACGCACCGATCATCACGTCTGTACCGAACAAATCGAATGGCTCACTGAGCGCATAAAGCACGCCGCGCCCGATCCGCGCCGCCTGCGCCTCGTCGCCGACATCGGGAAAGAACATCGTGAATTCGTCGCCCGCGAGCCGCCCGATGAGCGACGCCGCTCCTCCTTGGTCGGCCACAACCTGATCGGCGACGGCACGAAGCCGGTTGGCGACCATCCCGAGCAGCATGTCCCCCATCGCGTGCCCCATCGTGTCGTTGACCGCCTTGAAGCGATCGAGGTCGATGAACAGCAACGCCGCCTGTTGCCCTGGCCGCATGCCGGTGAGCATTCGCTCGCAGGTGCGGCGGAAATGCGTGCGATTGGGTAGCGCGGTGACGGTGTCGTACAAGGCAAGGCGCTGGACGCTGTCGAAATTGGTGCCGAGCTGATCGAACAGGCTGTGCATCGCGCGCGCCAGTTGGGGGACGTTCTCGCCGATCTCGGACGGGATTTCACCGTCGAGATCGCCTTGCGCTGCGCTGGCCAATCGCGCGATCGCGGCGTCGATTGCTGCTGCGGTGCCGGCGATGGCGCGTTCCGCCGACGCCCAGCACATCGCCGCGCAAACCACTGCCGGAATGAGCGCGCGCGCCATGTTGCCCGCGTCGATCCGTCCGCTAGACGTCGCGACGAGGGCGAGAATGAACG
>JBDSKT010000127.1:0-5121 GCA_039916765.1 Sphingomonas sp. | reverse complement strand
CGGCACGTACGCTTCGCCCTGATCTACGGTGATCGTGGTCATTAGGTTGGCGTCATTGCCGGTTTTGTCGTAATCCTCGCACGCGCGCAGGTACGTCAGTACCAATGATTTCCAGTCGGATGCTAGACCTGCCGCGGGGCCGAACATCCAGAACGACGCAATGTCGGAACGCCGTGCGGTGCCTGCGATCGTGCCATCCGGGAGCCAGACTTGTCCCTCCTTGATCCACCGGCCATTGCCATTCAATTCCGGGAGCATGTTGAAGGTAAGCGGGTCCTTGTTGTGCTCGAAGCAATGCGGGCACGCCATGTGCGCGCCCTCGGCCGATTCCATCAAGTCGGTGCTGGTTGGCCAACGCATCAGGTTGAACCGAGGCTCGAACGTATTGCCGCAGAAAACGCATTGCCAGAACCAGCGGCGCCGATCGCCTCGATTGTAGAGTGACAGAATGCCTTCGCACGGCGGCGCCTCATGCGGCTCGCTGGCATTGGCGATCCACTTGGCGTCCTTTACCGGAAAGCCGGGGCTGGCCTCCGCCACGGTCATGCCATACCGCTTAAACGTGCCGGTGCGCTTCTTCGTGGCGTCGTACACGTGCGCTTCGTTGTCGATGAGCTGCGGCTTGATGCGGTCCGAATCCATGATCCAGCAGTATCGGATCGTTTTGCCCGACAGGTTCTTGATGGTCGGCCAGGTGACGCTCAGCCGCATTCCGGAGAGAAAGGACTTGTCGAATACGTTGTCGTTCTGGCGGCCGGCACGTAAGCGCTTCGCGAGTTCGGGACTGTTGCGGATTGCGCGGGCCAAATCCCCGAGCGACCACTCGCGCGCGTTCTGCTGGCTCATATGGACGATCATCATGTCGGACGGATCGGTGATCGCTGTGTGGCACAGCCAATTGATGAACATCGCCGACTTGCCGGTACGCGCAGGGCCGGCGAATATCATGCCGGTGTAATCGAGGCTGGTCAGCACCTCCATCGGCTCGCGCAGGTACGGCGTCTTCGCCATGCTGAACGGTCCGGCGTGCTGACCAGCCATCTTGACGATGTGATATCGCTCTGCGGCGGTCGGCACGTCGATGCGCTCGGGCGGCCGCACTGCTTCCGCCGTCGCCAGGACCATGTGTTCGAGCGAGAGGAAACCCATCAGGCTTCGTCGTCCTCGTCGTCGAAATCGGCGCTGGCGCCGTCCATCTCAGGACCGTCGTAAATCTCCAATTCAGCGCGGCGCGGCGAATTGCGGCGCTTCTGCGGCTGCTCGACTAGCGCTTCGTATAGATCCGCCTGCATCTGGTCCGCGTACGAAATAAGTGTTTCAGCCTGCTCGTCGGTAATCCCCGTCGAACGCATACCCTCGGTGATGATTGGGATGCGTTCCTTGATCAGCATGAAGACGCGGCCGAGCACGTCGAGCACGGCGCTGTCGTGCCAAAGTTCCCCGGACTCGAGGAGAGTACGTCCTTTGATCCGCTCCGCTTCCCAGAATGTCTTATTGATCGACGCCGGCATGTCGGTTGGATTCAGCGTGCGAATGTAGGACGCGATGTCCATCTTCGGCTTGAGCAAATACGGAATGATCTCGGTCAGGAGGTACAGCTCGCGGTTGTTGCCCAGTCGGACGTGCGGTTGCACGTTTGCCAGGCGTTTCTTCACCGTCTTGTCCGGGTCCATCCCGAAGGCCTTGCCTAGCCAGTTGCGGCCGACGACCATGTCGCGGAACTCTTCCGGTTTGACCAACGTCTCGCCGCGGGCCGCGCGCGTCAGACGGGCCTGATGCGTCGCGCGCTCCATCATCTCCTGGGAGCGACGTTCGCGCTCAGCATTTGTTGGACGCCCTGGCCGACGCGACGGCTCAACGGGTGCGTCGCCGCCGCCCAACACGTCATCGAACGCGGACATCAGGACGATCGACCGATGTGCCAGCTATGACAGAAGCGGCAACGATAGACGTTCATATCACCGCGCCCGTGACGATCATAGAAGCGGCCGCGCGACATCGCCTTGCTTGCGCGTTCCCACGACAGATACGGTGTCTTGCCGTCACACCCGACGCGGATCGCGAGAACTGCACTCACCGTTGCTCCTCCAAGGCAGAGAAGCACGAATATCACTATTTTGTTGAAAGTCTAGCGGCTGTGTGTCAGGCCGAGTCGTCGCTTGAGAATATCAAAGCGAGGAGTTGGCATGAAGTGAAATGGACGGAGCCGGCCGCCACCGGCATGTTTGCCCCCGAACCCCCGGATGTCTCAAGACTCCGGGGGTTTTTGTTACAGCCGTTGCGCGAAGCTGCTGAGCTGATGCTTCGCCATCACGTCGTCCGACAATGCGATCGTCATCGACCGACCGCTGGTATTGCCGTGGGCCTCCATGAGGTCAGTCGTCAGTTCAACGATCCGGAACGCGAACCCGTCCCGCACGGCGCCGAGCATCACGACATGATCGTGATTTGCAGGCACGGAAAACGAATATCCGCCGTCCGTTTCCTTGCCTAAAGCGACGTGCAGCGCATAATTCGCGCCTTTGATGACCGCGTAGAGATCGACATGCTCGCGATGTGCACGGGTATCCTTCTCTTCGGGGAAAGCGGGATAACCGCCATCCATCTGAATGAGTCCGGCGACGACGTTGACTGCTCCGTCCGCCATCGCATTGCGAACTTTGCGCTCGCGGGGAGTGATGTCGCTTTCGACTCCCATGTACAGCCAAACAGGATCGACATTCAGCAGGGTTGCAAGCTTCACGTTCTTCGCCTGTCGAGGCTTCGCTTCACCGTTCATCCAACGCGCAACCGTCTGCACTGACACCTGCTCTTTGAATTGCTTCGTAAGCTGCTCCGCTATCCAGGTAAGACGGCCGCGGTGCATCGGCGGACAATGCGGGCTGGCGTCACAGGATTGTTCCAGGCGCAGCGCGAAGGCCGCATCGCGAATGACTTTCCCACTGACAATTGTATCCACGCTCATCGTAACGTTCCTCTGTCGGCAATCCGAACTGCGCACTAACAAAGTGATTGCTGATCCGTTCCAGAGTTATTGTCAACTTTTTATTGAAAGTTCGTCAGCACGTCGTCTCACGGTGGGACCGTAGCGCCGCAAGCACGCCCTCGACTGCGTCCTGCACCGTTCGCGCCAGAATGTAGATGCCCCCATCGCGTGTCCACGCGGCTTCGAACCGCTTCTGCTGCGTGCGCTGCCGCCCAATGGAGTCCTTCATCTCGATCGCGATGGCGTGTCCTTGGCAATGGCCCATGATGTCGGCGATGCCTTCGAGGCCGAATTTGACCGGCCTAGCGTCAGCGAGGACCAGTACATCCTTGTCGTACTTCACCTTTTTACCCTGCCAGGCGGTGCCGGTGTTCTCGCGCCACCAGAAGCTGCGCGGGATCTGCCAAAGCGCGACTAGGGCATCATTCTGGATCGCTTTTTCACTACGATCGTCGATAAAAGGAGCGTCGCCGCCGAGGATATCGTCGAAAGCGCTCATCGCCGCTTACTGTGCGCACGTGCCTTAAGTTTCATCGTCGCCCACCCTTTTGGGTTGGGATACCCGCGGCGTTTGGCGAGGTCGATCAACGCCGCCTCCGAGCGCGCTGACTGCTCTTCGGCCCGGCGCAACATCGTCTGTTTTGCCTTCTCTTCGGCCTTTTGGGCGCGGATCGCATCGCGCTCGATCTTGGTAAGGTGGCCTTCCTTGAAACGAATGTTGCGCGTCACGACCGGGAATACGGTGCTGCAACCGGGGCACTCGCGCACCGCTGACGGCGTGATCATGTAGCAGTTCAGGCACTGGTGGATCGGGGTGGCGTCGTCATTACAGCCGCTGGCACCGCCGCGAAGTTTGCCCGCGAGTGACCATGCTCGCGCATCGTCCGGCATTCCGTGCGAAAACCAATTGTTGCCGTGGTCGCAAATAACCGCTCGCGGCTTTGGCCCGGCGGCGATCGCGGCAAGCCGTCCAAGTCGCGACGTAAGGTCGAAGCCTGGCGCATAAACCGGACGCAGTGCACGGCCGACCATCTGGAGGAACCACGAGAGCGACTGTGTGCGGCGCGCGATCGCGCAATAGGTGATGTTCGGGATATCGTATCCCTCGCCGAACAATCCGACGTTACTCTCCAGCGTCACCGCGCCAGACCGAAACAGCGCGTCGGCGTCGCGGCGCGCAGTCGGATTGAGCGTGCCGTCGACGTGGAGCGCCCGTACGCCGACCGTCACGAACTCGGCAACGATGTTGCGACTGTGCTCGCGGTTAGAGGCGAACACGATGCCCTGTCCACCGCCGGCTAATCGCTGCCAGTGAGCGAGTACGTCCCCGATGATCGCGGCATCGTCCTGCGCGTCGAGCGGCGGCGCATAATAGTCGAAGTCCGAGAGGTAGCCTTCGTCGATCAACCACCGCACGGGAGGGCCGAGAATGAGATGATCGAATTGCGCGTCGAGGCCGCGCCCATCGAGCCGCTGCGGCGTCGCCGTCAGACCGATGATGATGGCGTCGGGAAAGGCCGCGATCACCTCCGACCAGGAGTTGCTGACCGCGTGGTGCGCCTCGTCGACGATCACGATGTCGGGCGGAAGGATGGCGCGCAGTCGCTTGGCCAAGGTGGCGATGCCGGACAGCAGCACCGCGGCGTCGGCGTCGAATGGCTTACCTGCAGCGACGAAGCTATGCGGTATCTTCGAGCGCCACAGCGTTCGGCTCGTCTGCTCGATCAGTTCATCGCGATGAACGAGGAATTGCGCGCGCTCGGCCGACGCCAGCATTGCCGTCGCAAGCACTGTCTTCCCGCCGCCGGTAGGAAGCTGGACCAGGATGCGCCGGTGACCGGCCTCGATCGCCTCGACGATCTGCCATAGGATTTCGAGCTGGTAGTCGCGCGGCCCGTGTCGCGCGAAGTCGTCGGGGTCGAACGGCAGCCATGGCAGCGGATCAGCGATGACGGGTGGCGGCAAAAACGGTGCCGCCGCCCAGTGGAGCGCACGAGAATCACTAGTTTGATGAAACACTAGACAGCAATCGCCCAGTGTAGCACGGCTGAATGCTTCCAAATCCGAAGAGGCTTCACCACCCGCGGACGTTCAACAAAGCCAATGTCCATCAGCACGTCGTTCGCGGCACGGAC